>JBOHUY010000049.1:0-8004 GCA_050735015.1 Candidatus Dormibacterales bacterium
GGGTCACTCAGCGCCGGCGCGACGCCGCGCGCGTGCTCCTGGACGCCCCCGACGCCGTGGCGCGCAGTCAGGCGCAGGGCACCCTCTCGGGCCTGCTAGCGGGGGCCGGCCTGCCTCAGCCGGAGGCCGCGGAGGCGGCGACCATGATGCTGTCAGCCGTTCTCGTCTCGGCCCTTCGACCCGGCGACGACCTTCCCGCCGGCTCGGAGCCGCTCTTGGTGGCCGTCGACACCGGCTCCCGGGGCGTCACCCTGCGCACGGGGCCGGTCATGAGCGTGCCCATCCGCGCCGCCGGTGAGCCGGGGGCGCGGCCCCCGGCCGTCGTGCGTGGTGACAGGGTCACGGTCAGGCGCTTGCGCGGTGGACGCCAGGGCGAGCTGGAGCTGAATCCCGCCTGCGCCTGGCGGTTCCAAGTCCAGGCCCCGACCTGGAATACCACCCTCGACCTCCTGGGCCTGGATGTGCGCGGCATCCATATAGACAGCGGCGCGGTCCGCGTCGAGTGCGTCCTGCCCCCTCCCCGAGGGACAGTCCCCATCCACATCTCCAGCGGGGTCGCGGGCGTCCGGCTGCGCCGCCCCCCCGGTGTCCCGGTGGTCGCCGAAGTCAGCACCGGCGCGGTCAGGCTGCGCCTCGACGGCCGGACCGTCGTGGCCACCACCTCGGACCTTCACTGGGAGAGCGCGGCGGGCGCCGCCGCGCGCGACCACTACGCGGTCAAGATCAGCAGCGGTGCCGTGCGGGTGACGCTGGAGGAAGACCCCTCGCTGGCCGCGGTCCCCGCCCCGGGCGCGGCCGCGGGGACGCCCACCCGGGCCGGCGTCGCGGCCGCGCTGGACCTCGTCCTGGACGGGGTGGCCGCCCGCGGACGCAGGGCTTGAGCTCATGGGACCGGGTCCGGGAGGGCGCCCGGCGGTCCCCCTCGATCAGGCGGCCAGGGGAACCAGCGAAGAGGCCACCCGCATGAACTCCCCCTGGCTGAGGCCGTAGGCGCCCAGGAGGTAGGGCACGCCGGGAGTCTTGAGCTGGCCCGAGCCCGGCCATCGCCCCGGCTCGACCCACCACAGGCTCAGGGGACGGGTGGGGGGCCCCCCGAAGTACTAGTAGTAGGCGTCGGCGTAGCCCGAGATCAGCGTCGTGGTGCTCGGTAGCTCGGACCTCGCGGCCTCCAACCGAAGGATCCGGTTCCGGGACCATGCGCTGTTGGGACCGGTCGTAGTGGGCGACGTCCACGGTCGCGCCCCTGCTGCCCTGGCCCCGAAGTCTCGACCAAGGCTTCCTGCGCGAGGCAACCCGGACCCGCTCTAGTAGGCTCCCCGGAATGCTCTCCTCCCACCTGGGAGATCTGGTGTCTGCTACTGGGAGGTCAACTGTCCAGTGACGCCCCCCGGAGCCGTGGCCTTCACCGGGCAGGCGTCACGCAAGTGCCCCGCGAGGGATTCGAACCCCCGACCATCTGCTTAGAAGGCAGCCGCTCTTCCTCTGAGCTAGCGGGGCGAACACACCCACGACGGGCGGCGTCCCTCGGGGGCGGGATCCCGGCTCCCCGCAGTCTACGCGGCCGGCTCCCGCCCGACTTCCAGGACGCTTCGCGACCCGGGCCGAACGCGACGGCGGCGGCGAAGGAAGGCAGGAAAGAGGCCGGCTCCGAAGGCGCCGGCCTCTTCGTCGATGTCGTTCTGAAGCTGTCCGGCTCCGACGGCCGGCCGGCCCGGGAGCGACTCAAAGCGCTCAAATGTGCGGGGGGCTCTTCGATCGGCCTCTCACCCGCCTGGCGGGACCCTACCGCCTTTCGGCCCCGGACAGCGGAAACCTCTCCGGCGGCTCAGCCATAGGCACCTCCGAATGACTCCCGTACCGTCGTCTACGAACCCAGACTGGACCTCCACGACGCCCCCTGTCAAGGCCCGCCGGAAGGGGCCCTGCGGGGGGACGCCGGACCCCCCGTGATGCTCTCCGAAGTGGGCCACCGCCGGTAGCCTGGCGGCGAACTGGAGTTCGGGTCTTGTCGGGCGGCGCGAGGGGCCGTAGGCTTTGCCACGGCTCCGAGGGACACGAGCGAAGGATGCGGGAAGGCGGCAACGCCGGAGCGAATCCCGAGAATCGGTCTGTCGGGGCCGTTCCTTTTTCTCCGGGCTGCGGCACCGATCTGCCGCGGCCGGAATGCGTCGACATCCGCGGCCGTTCCGTAGTCGGGTGAGGATGGGACGGTGAGCGTGGTGCTGGGCGTGGGCGGACTCCTCCTCATCGCGCTCGTGGCGTACGACGTCTTCCAGTCCGTCGTCCTCCCCCGGCCCGCCGTGGGCCGCATCCGGCTCAGCATCCGCGCCATAAAGATCCTCTGGACTGTATGGGGCCGGGCCGCGGGGATGATCCGGTCGGTGCCCCGCCGCGAGGCGGCGCTCGCCTCCTTCGCTCCGGGCGCGGTCCTCGTCTTCCTATTCATCTGGGCGATGGGGTTCGTGCTCGGCTACGCCATGGTCCTCGACGCGCTCCCGAACGACATCCAGCCCCCCCATCCGGGCCTGGGGGGAGCCCTCTACACCTCGGCCCTGTCCCTCTTCACGCTCGGCTTCGGAGGGGTCGTCCCGGTGGGGGCGGCGGCCCGGGCCGTCGTGATCAGCGAGGCGGCCATCGGCGTCGGCATGATCGCGCTCGTGATCAGCCTCCTGTTCTCGCTCTTCAGCTCCTTCCAGCGCCGCGAGACCCTGGTCGTGACCCTGGACGCCAGCGCGGGGGCCCCGCCGTCGGGGATCGCGCTGCTCGAGAGCCACGCCCGCTTCGCGATGACCGACCACCTGGAGCAGACCTTCGACGAGTGGAAGCACTGGACGGCGGACGTGCTCGAGAGCCACCTCGCCTACCCCATCCTCATCTACTTCCGCTCCAGCCACGACAACGAGGCCTGGATCAACTCCTTCGGCGCCGTCATGGACGCCGCCGCGCTCGTGATCACGGCCGTCGACGGCGCCGCCAAGGGCCCCGCGCACCTCTTCTTCAAGGTCGGCAGGCACCTGGTCGAGGACCTCAGCTGGTACTTCCGCATCCCCGCCTCGGGGCCGCCCGGCGTCGAGCAGGAGGATTTCGAGGCGGCCAGGGAGAGGCTGGCGGACATCGGCTACCACCTGCGAGAGGGGAGCGCGGCCTGGGAGGACTTCGCGGCCCTCCGCGTTCAGTACGCCCCCGCCCTCGGCCGCCTGGCCGCGCGGCTCATGGTCCCGCCCGCCCCCTGGCTGGGCGACCGCTCCTACGCGCCCCACAGCGAGGCGGACCGGGCCCCGGCCTCCCGCTGAGCCGCCCGGGCCGGGTCCCCTCGTCCGACGTTTGGCAATCTCGTGACGGCCGCCGCCCGACGTTGACGCAATCGGGGCCGTGTGCTAAGAAAATGTCCGAGCCGGGCGCCCCCCGGGGACCGGCCGTGCCGTCCGCCCCAGGCGTGAGGGAGGAGTGCGGGCCGTGGTCCAGGAGAAGGTGGCCGTGAGGCGATACCGGATGTTCATCGGGGGCGAGTGGGTCGAAGCCCTCGACGAGGCGACGTACGAGGACCTCGACCCCTACACCGGGGAGGTCTTCGCGACCGTGGCCTCCGCCTCCGCGGCCGACGCCGGCCGGGCCGTGGACGCCGCCGCCGCCGCCTTCCCGGGCTGGGCGGGCTCGCCGCCGGGCGAGCGCCGGCGCCTGCTCCTCAAGGCCGCCGACGTCCTCGAGCGGCGCCAGGAGGAGGTGGCCGGGATCTTCGCGGGCGAGACCGGGGGCACCTTCGGCTGGGGCATGTTCAACTGCTTTCTGGCGGCGGGCATGCTTCGCGAGGCGGCCGCCCAGACCTACGGCGCCGTGGGGGAGGTCATACCCTCGGACAGCCCCGGCGTCCTCAGCATGGCCCTCCGGCAGCCGGCCGGGGTGGTGGTCGGCATCGCGCCCTGGAACGCGCCCCTCATCCTGGGCACGAGGGCGGTCGCCCTCCCTCTCGCCTACGGGAACACGGTGGTCCTGAAGCCGTCCGAGGAGTCCCCCGTGCTGGCCGGGCTTCTCATCGCGGAAGTGCTGGAGGAGGCGGGCTTCCCGGCCGGCGTGGTCAACGTGGTCACGCACCGGGCGAGCGCGGCGGCCGAGGTCGGCGAGGCCCTCGTCTCCCATCCCCGGACGGCGCGCATCAGCTTCACGGGCTCCTCGGAGACCGGCCGCAAGGTGGCCGTCACGGCCGCCCGGCACCTCAAGCGCGTGCTCCTGGAACTGGGCGGCAAGAACCCCCTCCTGGTCCTCTCGGACGCCGACCTCGACTACGCCGTGGAGGCGACCGCCTTCGGCGCCTACCTGAACCAGGGTCAGATCTGCATGTCGGCCGACCGGGTCATCGTCGAGCGCTCGATCGCGGCCGAGTACACGGAGCGGCTGGTCCGCAAGGCCGAGTCCCTCCAGGCCGGGGACCCCCGCGACCCCCGCACCTTCGTGGGGCCGCTCATCAACCGGCGGGCGCTCGAAAAGGTCATGGGCCTTGTCGACGAGGCCCGCTCGGAGGGGGCCCAGGTGCTCTGCGGCGGCCACGCGGAAGGGCTCGTCTACCCGCCCACGGTGGTGCGCGGGGTGGCACCCCGCATGCGCCTCTACCGGGAGGAGTCGTTCGGGCCGGTGGCGCCCATCGTGGTCGTCGAGGACCGCGAAGAGGCCCTGGCGGTCGCCAACGACACCCCCTTCGGGCTCTCCGCGGGGATCATCACGCGAGACTTCGAAGCCGGGCTCGACCTCGCGCAGAGGCTGGAGTCGGGCATCGTCCACATCAACGACCAGCCCGTGGACGACGCGCCCCAGGTCCCCTTCGGCGGGGTCAAGGACAGCGGGGTCGGGCGCTTCGGGAGCCGGGCCGCGCTGGACGAGTTCACCGAGCTGCGGTGGATCACGATCCAGCGGACGCGGCGGACCTTCCCGGGCGTGAGCTGAGGCGGGCGGCGACGGGACACGGGCGCGCGTGACCGCGGCCGCCGAGCTGGCCGGCGAGGAGGCCATCCGGGACCATCAGCTGCGGCGCCTCCGGGAGGGGCTGCCCGCCGTGCTCAGGACCAACCCCTTCTATCGCGGGCGCCTGCGCAGCGTGAGGCGTTGGGGCGACTTCGAGCGCCTGCCCTTCACCACCAAGGCCGACCTGGCCGAGGACCAGCGCAGCCACCCCCCCTTCGGGACCGACCTCACCTTCCCCCTGGAGAGGTACGTCCGGCTCCACCAGACCTCCGGCACCAGCGGCGCCGAGCCGCTCCGGTGGCTCGACACCGCCGAGTCGTGGGATTGGTGGAGCCGGATCTGGGCCGAGCACGTCTACGCCTCGGCCGGGCTGACGGCCGCGGATCGCGTCTTCTTCGCCTTCTCGTTCGGCCCCTTCATCGGCTTCTGGTCCGCGTACGCGGGGGCGGCCCGGGTGGGGGCGATGGCCATCCCCGGCGGCGCCATGTCGACCGCGCAGCGCGTCCACGCCATCCATCAGACGGGGGCCACGGCCCTTTGCTGCACGCCCACCTACGCCCTGCGCCTGGCGGAGGCCGCCGCCGAGCTCGGCCAGGACCTCGCCGGCTCCAGCCTGCGGCTCTCCGTCCACGCCGGGGAGCCGGGCGCCAGCATCCCCGCCACCCGGGCCGCCATCGAGGCCGGGCTGGGCGTGCGCGCCTTCGACCACACGGGCATGACCGAGCTCGGGCCGACGGGCGTCTCCTGCCCCCAGCGCGACGGAGTCCACCTCATCGAGTCCGAGTTCATCTTCGAAGTCGTTGAGGGCGAGCTGGTGGCCACCAACCTCGGGCGCTGGGGCTCGCCGCTGGTCAGGTACAGGACCGGCGACCGGGTCCAGGTCGCCCGGGCGCCCTGCTCCTGCGGGAGCCCCTTCCTCAAGGTCACGGGAGGGCTGGCCGGGCGCGTGGACGACATGTTCACGGTCAGGGGCGTCAACGTCTTCCCCTCCCAGGTCGAGGACATCCTCCGGCGCCGGCCCGAGGTCGGGGAGTTCGTGATCGAGTGCCGCAGGATCCGCCAGATGGACGAGGCCACCGTCCTGCTCGAGGTGGCCGGCGGCACCGACGGCGAAGTCCTCCGGGCCACGGTCGCGGCCGAGCTCCGGGCCGCCCTCGGGGTGAGGCTGGAGGTGGGGGTGGCGGTGCCGGGGTCGCTGCCCCGGTCCGAGCTCAAGGCGAGGCGCCTGGTCCGCATCCCCTGAAGCGGGTGCGCCCGCGTCCTTCAGCGGTGCTTTTCGACCATCTCCCCGAAGTAGGACTCCGCGAGCGGGGCGAGGGCCTCATAGGTGGAGGCGAAGAGCGCTCTCGCGCGCGCCCTCGGCCACCGGGGGGGAAGGAAGGCGGTGGGCAGGTCGGGGTCCTCGCGGGGGAACGAGCGCCAGGCGTCCATGACCTCGGTCCTCAGGACCAGCGCCCGCGAGGGGCTGAGTCCCTCGCTGGTGACGAGCCCCATGACGGGGTCGAAGCGGGCGATGAAGCTCGAGTACCGGTGGCCGAGCTTCTCCAGGTCCCAGGCCCGGAGCGGGCTGGCGCCGTTCCTCTCCCCGACCACCTGCCCCCTGATGACGGTGGCGCTGTCCACCTTGAGGTCGCGCAGCAGCTCCAGGGACTCGGCGCCCCGGTCGTGGGGCGAGATCCAGAAGCCGTCGTAGAGAGGCGCGTACCCAAGCCAGCGCAGGCGGGCTCGCAGCACGTGGCGCAGGGGCCGGTTCCGCTCCGCGATCGAGAAGGCGACCATCGACCAGGCCCCGTCCCAGGTCGGGGTCTCGGCCCCGAAGCCGAAGATGCGCGTCGCGCCCGCGTCGAAGGCCCTCTGCGCGCGGGCGGTGAGGTGGTAGTAGGTGCGGCGGCCGGCCTTGCGCCTGCGCAGAAGGCCGTCCTGCGTGAGCCTGCTGAGGGTCGAGCGCGCGCTCTGGGCGGAGACCCCGAACTCACCCAGCACCTCGACCAGGGCGGCGGAGGGGATGGGCTCGCGATGGCCCCTCCAGTAGTCGCCCAGCAGCGTGACCAGAAGCCGCCTCGGCCTCACCCTCGATCCCCCCTCCTTGACTCCGACGGCTCGTGACGCGGGGGCCATCCGCCCGGAGACTAGCAGGGTCGCGGGGGACGGCCGGGCGGGCGCGGCGCGGGCCCCCTCAACGCGGTCCCCCGCGCCCGAGCCGGAAGGGGCGCCAGCGGCCGCCCGCCCCTTCGGTCCCGGCCAGCCTGTAGCCGACCGGGAAGAGGCGGGCGCCCCGCCCCGAGGCGAGGCCCCAAAGGCCTCGGGGCACGAACATGGCCATGAGCACCGCGATCAGGCCCAGGACGATCAGGTACCAGGCGCCCTGCTCGGCCAGGGACTGCTGGAGCACGAAGAACACGATGGTGCCCACGATCGGCCCCTCGATGGAGCCCATACCGCCGATCAGGACCGTGAAGATCATGTAGGCGGACCACTGGACGCTGAATATGGAGTCGGGCTCCACGTTGAGCTGGCTGATGATCAGCATCGCCCCCGCCCCCGCGCACCCGGCCGCCGAGACCACGAAGACCAGGCGCTTGGCCGAGGCCACCCGCACCCCGGCGCTGCGAGCGCCCACCTCGTCGTCGCGGATGGCGGTCAGGTCGAGGCCCTGCCGGCTGCCCAGCAGGAGGTAGACGGCGGCCAGGCTGGCGGTGAGGACGGCGAGGGTGGCCCAGTAGGTGAGCGCGCCCCGCGTCGTGGGGTCGAGCGCGTCCAGGCCGGGCAGGCCCGCCCCCGTCCCGCCCCCCAGCTGCTCGAATCGGACGATGACGAGGTGGAAGACCTCCGCCACCACCCAGGTCCCGATCGCGAAGTACTCCGCCCGCAGCCGGAAGACCAGGAAGGTGATGGGCACCGCCAGCGCCGCGCAGGCGGCGATGGCGATGGGGATGCCGAGGAAGGGGTTGACGCCGAAGTCGGCCAGGATGAGCACCATGTACGCGCCCAAGCCGATGAAGCCCTGCTGGCCGACCGAGATCAGCCCCGCGTAGCCGGCCAGCAGGT
>JBOHUY010000050.1:0-3867 GCA_050735015.1 Candidatus Dormibacterales bacterium
CCGTCGACCCCGGCACCCTGATCGACGGGGACGGCTGGCGGGCCGGCCCGGCCACGATCGGGCCGCACACCGTGGCCAGCACCGTCTACGGCATCCCCGCCATCTACTTCGCCGAGCGCTGGGCCAGCGGGGCGCCCCTGCCCGTCGGTCTGGCCGCCACCTTGGGGCGGGTGGTGGCGCTCTCCACCCTGAAGGGTGCGGGGACGGCCTCCATCACCGGCCAGGGCGACTGGCACTACTACGCGCGCGGCGCCCTGACGGCCGAGAGCTTCGACTCCAACCGCGCGCTCGCCGTCTGGACCTACACCGGCTGCGGCGCCACCGCGAGGGTGGTCTCGACGGTCGACGGCGACCTCCGCGTCCCCCTCCCCTGGGGCGGGGTGAGGCCGCTCGACGCCCGCGCCGGGGGCGGCTACACCTTCATCGCGCCCATCCGGGGCTGCCACCTCGGCCGCCGGACCAGCTGAGCCCGCGCCTTCAGGAGTGCGGGCCCGCGGGGCGCCGAGGCCCGCGTCCGCGCTTGTAGACCATGACGGTCCGGCGGAACGTGATCACGACGGCGCCATCCTGGTTGTACCCGATCGTGTTCACGGTCACGATGCCGACCTCGGGCCGCGAGCTGGACTCGCGCTTGGCGACGACCTCGGACCGCGAGTACACGGTGTCCCCCTCGAAGACCGGGTTGGGGAGACGGACCTCGTCCCAGCCCAGGTTGGCGAAGACGTTCTGGGACACGTCGGTGACGCTCTGTCCAGTCACCAGCGCGAGGGTGAAGGTGGAGTCGACCAGGGGCCTGCCGAACTCGGTCTGCGCCGAGTAGTGCCTGTCGAAGTGGATGGGCGCGGTGTTCTGTGTGAGGAGCGTGAACCAGACGTTGTCCGCCCCCAGGACCGTGCGCCCGAGGGGGTGTTCATAGACGTCGCCCACCTCCATGTCCTCGTAGAAGCGGCCCTTCCAACCCTCCTTGATGGTCATCTCAGATGAATACCTCTCAGCCGGGCGCAGGACTCGCCTCCCGTGCGCCGGAAAACCCTCCCCGGGACGCCGCAGACGAACAGCGGGTGATGGGAATCGAACCCACGTAACCAGCTTGGAAGGCTGGCGCACTGCCATTGTGCTACACCCGCCCGTGACGCACGGGTGGTGGCCCGTGCGGGCTTCGAACCCGCGGTTTCCGGCTTGAAAGGCCGGCGTCCTCGACCTGCCTAGACGAACGGGCCTCCGTTCATTGTGCCGGTTCGCGGCTGGCCTGCCAGTATACCCAGCGGCTGCGGGGGGGCATGCGAGAGGCTGCCCGCGCCGGGGGCCCACCCGCTCGCCCACGTCTGGTGGGGGGCCGTGGGCGCGGCCCGCGCTGTGGCCGGTCAGCCCCCGTCATGCCCAGGATGGCCGGCGTGATCTCGAGGGCGGCCACCTCGCAGACCGCGAGCCCGGCGCCTCTGGCCGCCTCCTCCTTCGACCCCCCGAGCTTGGCGTTGCTCGACTCCAGGTCGTCGAGGCCTCCCCAGACCGTGGGGAGGCGAACGCCGCCGGTCTACCTGTCGACCCCGTCCAGGTCAGCCGGCAGCCCTTTGAGGGGCTTCAGCACGGGCAGCACGCTGTTCTGCCCGAAGACCGTCATGGCGTCGATCCGGTCGGGGTCGGCGCTGAGGGTGTTGACGCGCGAAGACAGGCCCGACCCCGGCTGGGACCCGGCGCCCGGTCGGCGATGACGGCCTCGTACCTCTCCACATTGACGATGCCCGTGCCCGCCGCGCCGGCCGCCTGGGCACGGGTCCGGCCCTCCTCGCCGTCGGCCGCCCAACAGTCTCGAGAGGGACCGCCCGCTTTCATCCCCCCCTTTCCATAGACTCGATCAGCCCGCGCACCCGCGCCTCGATCTGGTCTCGGATCCGCCGCACCGTCTGGAGGTCCTTGCCTGCGGGATCCTCCAGGTCCCAGTCCTCGTAGCGCTTGCCGGGATAGACGGGACAGGCGTCACCGCAGCCCATGGTGACCACGACGTCCGCCTCCTCGACCGCGGGGGCCCGCAGCGGCTTCGGATGCTCCAGCGCAATGTCGATGCCCTTCTCAGCCATGGCCTCGGCAGCGACAGGATTGACGTGTTCGGCGGGCTCGCTCCCGGCGGAGAGAACCTCTACCCGATCGCCGGCCAGGCGGCGCAGGATCCCCGCCGCCATCTGGCTGCGGCCCGCGTTGTGGACGCAGACGAAGAGCACGGTCGGCCGTTCAGCCACTCTCTCGGTTCTTCTCGTGGGGGATGAGCACGCGGCCGGCAACGCCGGCGACGCCCGGGTACAGGAACCGGACGGCCGGGACGGCCACGGCTCCACCCGCCAGCTGGGAGAGCACGAAGGCCGGGACCGAGCCGGGGGCGATGCCGGTGAAGGTGTCGGTCAGCATCCGTCCGACGGTCACCGCCGGGTTCGCGAAGCTGGTGGAAGCCGTGAACCAGTAGGCGCCCGCGATGTAGGCGCCGACAGCGAAGGCGACCGCGGTCACCTGGCCCGAGCGGATCAACCCGAACACGACCAGGACGAGCCCGAAGGTGGCGACGGCCTCGGCCAGCCACAGACCCGGGCCGGAGCGGACCTTGGTCGAGAGATGCAGGGCCGGCATCGCGAACATCGAGTTGGCCACCGCCGTCCCTGCCACCGCCCCCAGCAACTGGGCCGCGACATAGAGCCCCGCGACACGACTGGAGACGCCGCCGAAGAGGTGGTCGGTGAGCGTGATGACCGGGTTGAGGTGGGCGCCCGAGACGGGCCCCACGGCAAGGATGATCGCCACCAGCCCCGCCCCGGTCGCGATCGCGTTCTCCAGCAGCTCCAGGCCCACGTCATGCGGGCTCAGCCGCTGGGCGGCGATGCCCGAGCCGATGATGGCCACCAGCAGCAGGGCCGTGCCCAGAAACTCGGCGACAGCCCGGCGGATCACTGCCGGCGTGCCGGAGGCGGGCAGCTCGCGATTGCATCTCTGGCCGGGCCGAAGACTGCCGTCAGCGCTCGCCTCAAGGAAGGCTCCATCTCTTCGGCCGGGCGGTAGTAGATCCAGTGGCCGTCCCGCCGGGTCGCCACCAGGCCGGCCCGCCGCAGCACGCCGAGGTGATGGGAGACAAGGTTCTGGGCCTTGCCACCGGCATCGGCCTGAAGGTCGCACACGCAGCGCTCTCCACCCCAGATCGCACGCATCAGGGCCAGCCGGGTAGGGTCCGCGAGGGCTCCGAAGAAGGATGCGAGGGTGTCATCCAGCTTCATTGATTCAATATCCGTGGATATTAGACCATGCGGCCGGTCCGGGTGGCGTCGACGGAGGCCGGGGGTCCCGGCCCTCTCATGATTGGAGAAGCGCTTTGGCTTTGGAGGGCTTGCAGCAGTCGGCTGAGCGGGCTTGATCTGGGCTTAGGGCCTATCCCGGTCGAGCTGAGGCGAGGAGCGCGGCGTGCGCTTTCCTGAAGGCGATCAGACCGCAGGCATCGAATCGAGGGCACGCCAGATGGACTGGTTTGACGGTTCGCCGGATTTGCACGTTTCGACGCGGCAGAGTCGGTCGGTGTTCAGCGTACGATCGGATTTTGGGAACTATGCGCTCCATGTGGCGCAGCACGACCTTTGACGCCATCGCCCGTCGCAGTTGAGTCGCAGATCGTGGTGTAAATCCGGGGCCCCTTGACGAGAGGGGCCACCGCGTGGTTCCAAGTGGATATCTCACCAACCATTTGGAGGACCACGACGATGGCCAACCCGAGGATGACACTACTGGACCTGCTCGACAAGTCGCAGCAGGGCGCCGACCCCGACTTCCTGCGCGACGGGCTGAAGCTGCTGGCGCAGGAGCTGATGGAGGCCGAGGTCACCGAGCTGGCCG
>JBOHUY010000051.1:0-11934 GCA_050735015.1 Candidatus Dormibacterales bacterium
CGCCGAAGCCGGCGGGCCGGCCCGGCCGGTAGCCCGAGGCCGCCCCCGGGCGGATGTCGGCCAGGTCGGCCGCTCCCATCTCCGCGTAGGCCCGCTTCATGGTCACCCAGCAGGCGGCGCGCTGGCCCGGGCCCACCTCCTCCAGGGGGGGCGACTCCCTGAAGCACCTCTCGAGGGCGAAGGGGCAGCGGGGGTGGAAGCGGCAGCCGGCGGGCGGGTTGATGAGGTCGGGGGGCAGCCCCTCGATGGAGCGCAGGCGGGAGCGTCGGTCGGCGTCGACGCGCGGTACCGAGCTCAGCAGCGCCCACGTGTAGGGGTGCTGGGGGCTCTCGAAGATCCTCTCCACGGGCCCCTCCTCCACGATGCGGCCCGCGTACATGACCAGGACCCGAGAGCAGATGCCGGCCACCACGCCCAGGTTGTGGGAGATCATCACGATGGCCGTGCCCAGCTCCCGGTTGAGGTCTCTGAGCAGCTCCAGGATCTGCGCCTGGACGGTGACGTCGAGGGCGGTCGTGGGCTCGTCCGCGATCAGGACCGAGGGCGAGTTGGCCAGGCTCATGGCGATCATGGCCCGCTGCCGCATGCCCCCCGAGAACTGGTGCGGGTAATCCTTGACCCGCGAGGCGGCGGCCGGGATGCGCACCTTGCCCAGCAGCTCGATGGTCCGGCGGCGCGCCCCCCGTCGGTCGGCGGTCTCGTGGGCGAGCATGGCCTCCTCGACCTGGAAGCCGGTCTGGAGGACGGGGTTGAGCGAGCTCAAGGGATCCTGGAAGACCATGGCGATGTCCCGGCCCCGGATCTCCCGCATCTCGTGGGGCGCCAGTCGGAGGAGGTCGCGGCCCTTGTAGAGCACCTCCCCGCCGGTGACGCGGCCGGGGTCGGGGACCAGGCCCATGATGGAGAGCGCGGTCATGCTCTTGCCGCACCCGGACTCTCCCACGATCCCGAGCGCCTCGCCGGGGGCGAGATCGAAGCTGACCTGGTCCACTGCCCCCACGACACCGTCGTCGGTGAAGAACCTGGTCTCGAGGTCGCGCACGCGCAGGATGGGCGCGGTCATCTCTTCTGCCGGGGGTCGAGCGCGTCGCGCAGGCCGTCGCCCAGGAAGTTGAAGGCCATCAGGGTCATGGAGAGCGCGATGGAGGGGAAGATGACCATGTTGGGGGCGATCTGCAGCGCCGCGATGCCCTCCGAGGCCATCGAGCCCCAGGAGGGCGTGGGGGGCGGCACGCCCACGCCCAGAAAGCTCAGGAAGGCTTCGAAGAGGATGGCCTGGGGGATCCCGATGGTGGCGACGACGATGGTCGGTCCGAGCGCGTTCGGGAAGATATGTCCGAAGATGATCTTGAGCGGCCGCGCCCCGCCCGAGCGCGCCGCCTCCACGTACTCCTTCTCCCGGATGCTGAAGGTCTGCCCGCGCACGAGCCGGGCCACGTCCATCCACCTGGTCACGGCGATGGCGAAGATGATGTTGGTCAGGTTGGGCCCCAGCAGCACGACCAGGATCATGGCCACGAGGAGATCGGGGATCCCGTAGAAGACGCTGATGGTGAAGCTGAGGGCGCCGTCCACCCAGCCCCTGAAGTAGCCCGCCGAGAGCCCCGCCACGACCCCGAAGAGGAGGACGAAGACCTGGGTCACGACCCCCACCGTGAGGGAGATGCGGGCTCCCACCATGATCCGGCTCAGGGTGTCCCGGCCTAATTCGTCGCCCCCGAAGGGGTGGCCGGCGCTCGGCCCCGAGTAAGGCTTGAGGATGCCCTCGTGGCTCCAGGAGTACGGGGTCCAGAAGAGCGAGAGGACGGCGATGCCGCCCAGGAAGACCAGGTAGACGGTCGCCACCAGGGCCAGGCGGTTGCGGCGCAGGCGCCGCCAGGCGTCGCGCCAGAGGTTGGCCTGGCCGGCCGGGCGGGAGGGCAGGAAGCTCTCGGCGCCGGCTTCGCTGATCCCGACCGCCATCAGCCGTACCTGATCCTGGGGTCGAGGACGGTGTAGAGGAGGTCCACGACCAGGTTGGCGAAGCCGACCAGGGCCGCGTAGATGGTGAAGACCCCGACCACGATGTTGTAGTCGCGGTCGAGGATGCTCTGCGCGAATTCCTTGCCCAGCCCCGGGATGCCGAAGATGTTCTCGATCACGACGCTCCCGGTGATGATGCCGATGACGAGGGGGCCGAGGATGGTGACGACGGGGATGAGGGCGTTGCGGAGCGCATGCCTCACGATCACGACCCGCTCGGCCAGGCCCTTGGCGCGGGCCGTGCGCACGTAGTCCTGGCGGATCACCTCCAGCATGCTGGCCCGGGTCAGCCGGGCCACGTAGCTGGCATAGGGGAAGCCGAGGGCGAAGGCGGGCAGCCAGAGCTCGCCGATGTTGCCGTAGGTGCCCGTCCACTGCAGGCCGTAGTAGAAGGCGCCCCCTGTGACCTGGTCCAGCCAGACCCCGAAGACGAGGATGAGGAGCGAGGCGATCACGAAGTTGGGCACGCTGTAGCCGATGACCGAGGTCGTGCTGAGCACGTAGTCGACCCAGGTGTTCTGGCGCATGGAGGCCACCACCCCGAAGATGAGCCCCAGCCCGATCGTGAAGACGAGCGCCGCCGAGCCCACCTCGACGCTCACGGTCAGCTCTCTGACCACGAGCGGGGTGATCTGGATGCCGCGGGTGACGAGGGACTCGCCCAGGTTCCCGTGCAGCATGCCGACCAGGAAGTTCTTGTACTGCACCCAGAGCGGCTGGTCGAGCCCGTAGTGGTGCAGGAGGAGCTGGTACTGCCCGCCGCGCTGGTGGACGCTGAAGAGGGCGTCTCCGGGCAGGCGGTGGATGCCCAGGAAGACGACCGAGGAGACGGCCAGCACGGTGAAGCCGATCAGCACCGTGCGCTGCCCGACGTAGATGAGGGTGCCCCTGGTCAGCATGTGCGCTCCGCCCCGCTCGTGGTGCCCCGCATTATCGGGCAGCCCGGCGGGGCCGGCGGGGGCCCGGCGGGGGGGCGCCCGGATGCCGGGCGCCCCCTTTTAGGCCTCAGTGCTTGAGGATCTTGAGCGTGTTCCAGTAGGAGTCGAAGAAGTCGTTGGTGCCGGCGCCCTGCACGTAGGGCTTGAGCAGGAAGGCGCCCTGCGTGTAGTAGAGCGGGATGTAGGCAACGTCCTTGATAAGCATCTGGCTGAGCTGCTTGTAGAGGGGCAGCGCCGCGTTGACGTCCTGGGTGTCGGCCTGGGCCAGCACGCTGTCGTACTGAGCGGTGTCGTACCCGCTCGTGCAGTTGGCGTCAGGGCAGCCCGGAATGGCGCCCCAGAGGTTGTCGAACCAGTCCTGGGGGTGGTTGTAGTCTGCCTGCCAGCCGTCGCGGGAGAGCACGTAGGCGCCGCTCAGGCGGCTCTTGATGAACTGCGAGTGCGAGACGGGCTGGATGTTGACGTGCACGCCCAGGTTGGTCTGCCACTGGTCCTGCAGGAACTGGGCGGTGGTCACGTTGATGGGGTTCTCGGGGTCGTAGGCGTAGGTCAGGTTCTGCGTCTTGGTGCCCGTCGGGTCACCGGACTTGAGCAGCTGCTTGGCCTGCGTGGGGTCGAACTTGGCGAGCGGATCCTGGTTGTCGCCCAGGTACCCGATCAGGCCCTTCGTGATGAGTCCCCCCGTGGCCTCCGTGCAGGCCACGGCCTGGCAGACCACCTGCACCATCTTCTGCTTGTCGACGGCGAGGTCGAAGGCCAGCCTCAGGTCATGCGCCTGCTGCCCGCCGGCGAGCGCGAAGGGGCCCTTGGCCGGCCGCTTGGAGTCGATGACCATGTTGAAGCTGACCCAGTAGGTGCGCACCTTGGGGTGCAGGAGGAGCTCGCTCTTCTCGTTCGGCGTCTTCTGGATGCGGATGATGTCCGCGACCGGGATGTTGCTGTAGCCGCCGAACCCGTCGACGTCGTACTTGCCCTGCTCCCAGGCCAGGACGCCCGAGTGGGGGTCCTGGAGGATGTCCAGGTGCACGTGCTGGACCGTCGGCTTGGGTGAGCCCCACCAGTTGGGCACGGCCTGGAAGTCGGCCGACTGGTGCGGGATGTAGGAGGTCATCTTGTAGGGCCCAGTGCCGACCAGCGTCGTCGGGCTGGTCCACCAGTTGTCGAAGTTCTGCTTGACGGCGTTCTCGTCCACGATGGCGCCCGTGGTGGACTCCAGGGCGATGGCCGACAGCCACCAGCCCGCGGCGTGCGCGAGCTTGGCCTGGACGGTGTAGCCGCTGGGCCCGTCGGGGGCCGTGAGGCCGCCCATGGTGACGCTGGGGTCCTGCTTTTCCAGCAGAGCCTCCAGGGCCGCGCCCGTGGTCGAGTTCTTGGCCACGGTGCTGTAGCCCACGATGGGGGAGAGGTTGCCGGCGTACCCGCCCTGCATGGCGGCGGCGCGGTTCCAGGAGTAGAGGACGTCCTTGGCGGTCAGCTTGTCACCGTTCGAGAACTTGACGTCCTGCCGCAGCTTGAAGGTGTAGGTGAGGCCGTCCGAGGAGACGGTCGGCATGCTGGCGGCGATGTCGGGGACGATCTGGAGATCCTTGTTGAAGACGACCAGGTTGTCGTAGAGGTTCTGGGCGATCTCGGAGTCGGTTTCGGCGTCGAGCATGGCCGGGTCGAGCGTCCCGAAGTCGTCGTAGATGGGGAAGGTCAGCGTCTGGTTGCTCGCCAGCTGGTGGCCGCCCCCGCTCGGGGCACCGCCTCCGCCCCCGCCTCCACAGGCGGCGGCCAGCAAGGTGGCGGCCACGGCCGCCGCGAGCGCCCTCAGCTGATTGAGGGGTAGCTTCAAGTTTCAGGTCCTCCTTTAAGGGCTGCCGTGTAGGGCTGGCTCCACCGTCCGGCGGCTGGCGTCGAGAGCGCTGCCGGCTTACACCGCCGCTCCGCGGCGGGAACTTATCCCTCTTCGCCTTCGCACGGTATCCGTACCTCTTCGCCTTCTTCCCGTCAGGGGCGACGGCCCCAGGCGGGGCGGGAGCACGCCGGCGAGGAGTGGCGGATGGCCCCGTGAGCCCGCCCCTGCTCCAGCGTAAATATCAAGGTCTGCGCACCCCGTGTCAAGACGCACCCCGTGCCAAGGCCCCGAGGAACCGGCCTCAGGTGCGCTTCATCTCGCCCGCGAAGTGACAGGCGGCGACCTGGCCGGCCCGCCCGTGACTCGCCAGGGGGGGCTCCTCCTGGTCGCAGATGCCGGGCACGCGGGCGATCGGGCACCGCGTGTGGAAGCGGCAGCCGGAGGGGGGATTGACCGGCGAGGGGATCTCGCCCTTGAGCGGGATGGGGTCGCGGCGCCGCTCCACGTCGGGGTCGGGGATGGGGATGGAGCTCAGAAGGGCCGTTGTGTAGGGGTGCTGGGGGCTCTGGTAGATGGCGGCCCGGTCCGCCACCTCCACGATCTTGCCCAGGTACATGACGGCGACGCGGTTGGAGAGGTGCCGCACCACGGCCAGGTCGTGGGCGATGAAGACGTAGGTGAGGTTGAACTCGCGCTGGAGGTCGCGCAGGAGGTTGATGATCTGGGCCTGGATGGAGACGTCGAGGGCGGAGACGGGCTCGTCGCAGACGATCAGGCTGGGATTCAGGGCCAGCGCGCGCGCGATGCCGATGCGCTGCCGCTGGCCACCGCTGAACTCGTGGGGGTAGCGGTTGGTGAAGTTGGGGTTGAGGCCCACCACCTCCAAGAGCTCCTGCACCCGCTTCTGGCGGGCCCGCCCCCGCGAGACCCTGAAGTTGGCCAGGGGCTCGGCCAGGATCTCGCCCACGGTCATGCGCGGATCCAGGGAGGCGTAAGGGTCCTGGAAGATGATCTGCATCTGCCGTCGCAGCCTTCGCAGGCGCCGCCCCGACAGCCTGGAGAGATCCTGGCCCTCGAACACGATCCGGCCCGCGGTGACCGGCATCAGCCGGACCAGGCAGCGGCCGAGCGTGGACTTCCCGCAGCCGGACTCGCCCACCAGGCCCAGCGTTTCCCCCCGCCTGACCTCGAAGGAGACCCCGTCCACGGCCCTCACCACGGCCCCCGCCAGGCCCGAGGTGGGGAAGTGCTTGGTGACGCCCTCCACCCTCAGGATGACGGGGTCGGCGACCGCGCTCGGGGTGGCCGCGGCGCGCTCGGCCACGCTCACTGCCCGGCCTCCTTGATGGCCGCCGCCGCCCGCCTGGAGACCTCCTCGGTAACAGCGCGGCCCTCGGCCTCGGGGGAGACGTTCCGCATCAGCACCCAGCAGCGGGCGTGCTGGCCGGGGCTGACCTCCTCCAGGGGCGGCTCGTCCACGGAGCAGCGCTTCTCCGCGAAGGGGCAGCGGGGATGGAACTTGCACCCGGGCGGGAGCCGGACGAGGTCGGGGGGCAGGCCCTGGATGCTGACCAGACGATCCTGGACCGCGCCTTGGTCGAGGCGGGGCACCGAGCGCAGCAAGGACCACGTGTAGGGGTGCTGGGGCTCCTTGAACATCTTGTCGACGGGCCCCTCCTCCACCACCCGGCCCGCGTACATGACGATCACCCTCTGACAGAGGCTGGCGACCACCGCCATGTTGTGTGTGATCAGCATGACGGCGGTGCCGAGGTCGCGGTTGAGCTGCTTCAGGAGCTCGATGATCTGGGCCTGCACGGTCACGTCGAGGGCGGTGGTGGGCTCGTCGGCGATGATCAAACTGGGCTCGTTGGCGACCCCCATGGCGATCATGGCCCGCTGGCGCATACCGCCCGAGAACTGGTGCGGGTAGTCGGAGGCGCGCTGCTCGGCGGCGGGGATCTGGACGCGGCGCAGGAGCGGCACCACACGCTCGCGGGCTTGGCGGGCGCTGAAGCGCTTGTGGGCGCTCATCGCCTCCTCGATCTGGTCCCCGACCTTGGTCACGGGGTTGAGGGAGGTCATGGGGTCCTGGAAGATCATGGCCACCTCGTTACCGCGAAAGTCGCGTACCTCCTCGCCGTCCATGGCGGTCACGTCCTTGCCCTTGAAGGTGATCCGGCCGGAGGTGATGCGGCCCGGCTCGGGGACCAGGCGCAGCACGGAGAGGGCCATCATGGTCTTCCCGCAGCCAGACTCCCCCACCACCCCCACCGTCTCGCCGGGGTCGATATGGAGACTGGCCCCGTCCACGGCGTGCACGACTCCGCGCGAGGTGAAGAACTGCGTATGCAGGTCCTGAACCTCGAGCAGGTGCTCGGCCAAGTCTCTCCTCTAGCCGGCGGCGCTCAGCGCCGCATGCGGGGATCGAGGGCGTCCCGGAGCCCGTCGCCGATGAACGTGAACGCGAGCATGGTCATGGCGATGGCCAGGGCCGGGAAGAGGACCTGGGTGGGGTTGGCGAAGATGGCCTCCGAACCGTCCTGGACCATCCTCCCCCAGGTCGGCGTGGGGGGCGGGATGCCCACGCCCAAAAAGCTCAGGATCGCCTCCAGGAGGATGGCGTTGGGGATGCCGAAGGTGATCTGCACGATGATCGGGCCCAGAGAGTTGGGGACCAGGTGCCGCAGGATGATCTTGAGGGGCGAGCTCCCGGTCGCGTGGGCGGCCTCCACGTACTCCCTCTCCTTGATGGAGAGGACCTGGCCGCGAATGAGCCGGGCCAGGCCGACCCAGTTCACGATCCCGATGGCCACGAAGATGGAGAAGAGGCTGGCGCCGTAGACGGCCACCAGCACGAGCACGAAGATGAGGTCCGGGAAGGCGTACCAGACGTCCGTGAACCGCATCAGGAGGTTGTCGACCCGGCCCCCGAAGTAGCCCGCCGTGAGCCCGATCGTGCCCCCGATGATGAGGTAGATGCCCTGGACCAGGATCCCGATCATGAGGGAGATCTGGGCCCCGAACATGAGCCGGCTCTGGGTGTCGCGGCCGAGGGAGTCGGTCCCCAGCCAGTGGCCGGCACCGGGTGATGCGTACGAGATGACGACGTTCTGGGCGATGGGGTCCTTGATGAGCCCGATCCTCTGCATGAGCGGGGCCAGGACGGCGTCCAGGATCAAGATGGCGACGATGACCAGGCCCAGGACGGCCACCTTGTTGCGCCGGAAGCGGTGCCAGGCGTCGCTCCAGAGCCCGATCTGCTCGGGAATCTCCCAGTCGATGGCCTGCATGGCGGCGGCGGGGGCGGCCATCTACTCCAGCCTCACGCGGGGGTCGATGAACACGTAGAGGATATCGACGATGAGGTTGGCGATCGCGATCGTGACCGCGAAGAGGATGGTGGTGCCGAGGATCATGGGGTAGTCGCGGGAGAGGATGGCGGTCACGAAGGCCCGCCCCACGCCCGGGATCGCGAAGACCGTCTCCACCACCACCGAGCCCGTGACCAGGAAGGCGAAGGTGGGCCCGAGCGCGGTCACGACGGGGATGAGCGAATTCCTGAGGATGTGCTTGGCCACCACCAGCCTCTCCGTCAGTCCCTTGGCCCAGGCCGTGCGGACGTAATCCTGCCGCAGCGTGTCCAGCGTGCTGGCACGGGTCAGGCGGGCGATGAAGGCGGTCGGGGTCACGGCCAGGGTGACCGCGGGCATGATGAGGTGCTGGTCCAAGGCGAAGCTGGTCACGGGCAGGGAGAAGTTGCCCCCCGTGAGGTTGTAGAGCTCTACTCCGAAGATGATGATGAGCAGGATCCCGGTCACGAAGTTGGGCACCGCCGCCCCGAAGGTGGCGAAGCCCATGGTCGCGTAGTCGACGATGGTGTTCTGGCGGAGGGCGGCGATAACGCCCAGGAGGATCCCGAAGACCACGATCAGGACGAACGCGATGAAGCCGATCGTGGCCGTGATGGGGAGCCCGCTCAAGATGAGCGAGCTGACCGTCTTGCCCTCGTACTGGTAGGAGAGCCCGAAGTCGAAGTGGGCGCCGTTCCAGATGTAGAGGATGAACTGCTCCCAGATCGGCTGGTTGAGGCCGTAGCGGAGGTTCAAGGCGGCGACCACTGCCTGTGAGAGGGGCCTGCCCCCCGTCTTGTCCCAGGGGCCTCCAGGGGCCTGGTGCATCAGGAAGAACGTGATCAGGACCACGAAGAGGACGATGGGGATGATCCAGAGAATCCGCTTTATCACGTAGAAGATGAGGTGGGTGCTGCGGGTGTTGAGCCTCGAGCCCAGCGAAAGGACGTTGCTCGCCACCTCAGCTCGCCCCCGCGGGCGCCGGGTCACCGAGAGGAGGGCCGGCCGCGCCGCCCCCCGGGCTCCTCTTTCCGGCTCGCCTCACCCGACAAGCTCCATGGCTCTCTCCCCTCTGGCGCGACTTGAAGCGCCCCGGGCGCCACCCGGGCCCTGGGCCCCGATCCGAAACTCCGCTCTCCACGGCACTGCGCTCGATCCGATCCTACAGGCTCACGCTCCGGGTTGGGTCGAGTTGGGGGCGCCCCCGTGGGAGGCGCCCCCGCTTATCCCGAACCCGTGGGTCCCCTACTTGGCGATGTAGACCTGGTTCCAGTGCTCGTCGCCGGGGGCGTACTCGTCGTCGATGGTCGTCTTGACCAGGTTGGTGATCTTGGGGTTGACGAGGTCGTACTCGTACTGCTGGTACATGAAGCCGACCGCGGCCTGGTCGATGAGCTGCTTCTGCGCCTGCTGGTATTCCTGGGCGCGCTGGGAGGCGTTGGAGTTGCTGTCGGCCTTATCGACGAGGGAGTCGTACCCGGGCAGGGGCGTGCAGCCCCAGTTGAGCCCGTGGCAGGCCGCCGTCTTGAAGATGTCGAACCAGTCCTGGGGGTCGGGGTAGTCGGCGCCCCAGCCGTCCCGGCCGTAGATGTCGAAGTCGGCCTTGCGGATTCGCGAGGTCACCGTCTTGCTGTCGACCACGTCCAGCTGCATGTTGGTGCCGAGGTTGGTGTTCCACTGCTGGACGATGAACTGGTTGATGGTCTCGTTGGTGGTCGTGGCCCGGGTCAGCAGCTTGAGGCTGCTCAGCTGCGCGGGCGTCACGCCCGCCTTCTGCAGGTCGGCCTTGGCCGCCGCCACATCGAAGCTCTGGGCGTTGTCACCCGTGTAGTAGCCGTTCATGCCCTTGGGGATGAAGCTCGAGAAGGCCTTGTCCGTGCCGTGCAGGACGTCGTTGACGAGCAGGTTGCGGTTGATGGACTTGGCCAGCGCCATGCGCACGAGCGGGTTGTCAAGGGGCGCCTTGTGGGCGTTGTACGTCATCCAGAATGTGGTCAGCTCGGGGTAGAGGTGCGCCTGCTTGCCGAGCTTGGGGTCGCCCCGGACCAGCTGCACGTCGGCCTGGGGGACGTTGAGGATGTCGAGCTGGCCGGTCTTGTAGTCCGCGAAGGCGGTGTTGGCGTCGGCGATGAAGTAGTCGGTGATCTTCTGGAGCTTGGGGGGCCCGGCCCAGTAGTACTGGTTGGGGGCCAGGTCGACGTGGTCCTTGGCGACGATGTTGGAGATCTTGAAGGGCCCGTTGCCGATGATCGTGGCTGGGTTCTGGGCCCACGCCTCCGCCTTGGTGGCGTCATTGGACGGGAAGGGCCCGCCCGCCGCCTGCTCGACCACGTCCTGCCGGATGGGAGCGCCCACCCAGAGCGTGCACACCCACTTGAAGTAGGCGGCCGGAGCGGCCAGCTTGACCACGAAGGTGTGGGAGTCGGGCGCCGAGAGGCCGAGACCGCTCAGGAAAGAGTCGATCTGGGCCGCCGTGGGCGGGGTGCTCCCGAAGGCGAGGTTGGCGTAGTTGGCGCCGCCCGCGATGGTGAGGTCGAAGAAGGGGTCGACGTAGCCCGCGGCCAAGGCCGGGTTGAGCAGGTGCTTCCACCCGTAGACAAAGTCCTGGGCGGTGACGGGCTTGCCGTCGCTCCACTTGGCGTTGGTGCGCAGGTGGAACGTATAGGTGAGCCCGTCCGAGGAGACGTCGTAGCTCTGGGCCGCCGCGCCCTCCACGTCCGAGAGGTCGACCTTGGGCTTGAGGAGGGGCTCGAAGACCTGGCGGCCGATGGCCGCCTCGTAGCTGTAGGTCTCCTGGGTCGGGTCGTAGCTGTTGGGCTCGACGCCTTCGTTGAAGCGCAGCACCTGCTGGCTTGCCGGCGCAGCGGTCGTGCCTCCGGTGCCGCCCGTGGATCCCCCACAGGCGATGGTGACGATCGCCGCCGAGGCCGCTAGGGCCAGTAGGCGTAGCGACCGAATGCGGTGAATGACTAGACGCATTCGCAATCCCTCATCCAAAGAGTCGCGCCTGCCGCCTTCTTCCCGGGACCACCGGGGCGAGAGTGCGCCGACGACAGGCATCCCACTCAGTCTGCCAAGGTGGCACACGAATCTTCCCCAGAACCATACAGGAAGTCAATGGGCTCACAGTGCCGGCGCCCCCGAATGCGGCGCCCGGAAGGCCCCCAGGGGTGCCTCCCGGCGGCCGCCGTCAGTGCTCCAGCCACCAGCCCTGGGCACCGTCCGTCCAGAAGAAGGGGCTGGCCCTGAACCCCCGCAGGCGGTCCGAGACGGCCGTCACCGTGACGGATTCGTAGAGCGGCACCTCGGGCAGGAGACGGGCCAGGAGCGCCTGGGCGGAGCGGTAAGCGGCGATGCGGGCGGCGGGATCGGCCGACCCCACCCCCTCCGCCAGGGCCCGGTCCAGAGCCCCCTGGCAGACCGAGGTGTCGTTGGCTCCCGCGCCCCCGTCGGCGGGCCCGGGGACCTCCCCGCAAAGGTAGGAGCCGTCGAGCGTGGCGGGCTCGGCGGGGGCGCCGTAGGCGGCGCCGTAGACGGCCATGTCGAAGCGGTGCGAGAGCAGGATGCCGCCGTCCTGATAGGCGCCGAAGAGCGCGGCCGGGTCGGGGTCCTGGGCGGGCAGCAGGACCCGGATGCCGACGGCGCGGAGGTCTTCCGCCACCGCCCTCTGCTCGGCGGCCCGCAGGGGGTCGGCCCCCGGTGCCAGCAGGCGGAGTGTGATCACGGTCCCGTCGCCGAAACGGCGGTAGCCCCGGTCGGGGCCGGAGGGGACGGGTGTGAACCC
>JBOHUY010000052.1:0-1550 GCA_050735015.1 Candidatus Dormibacterales bacterium
CTCCAGCATCTTCTCGAAGTGGGGGACGCTCCAGTCCTGGGTGGTGGAGTAGCGGTAAAAGCCGCCCTCCACGTGGTCGTACGTGCCCCCCTCCGCCATGTGGCGGAGCGTCTCTCGGACCATCTCCATCAGGTCCTGGCGGTCGCGCCGTACGGACTGCTCGGCCAGGAACGAGAGGAGCTCGGGCTGGGGGAACTTGGGGGCGGTTCCGAAGCCCCCGTAGAGGGGGTCGTAGGCCCTCTCCGCGGCCTCCAGGACCTCGTCCACGAGGCCGGGCTCGAGGCTGCCGGCGCTGGCCGCGATTTGGGTGGCGGAGCGCTTGCGGCCCTCCAGCACGCGGCCCGCGATCTCGGGCTTCTTCTCCTCGTAGAGCCGGCTCACCTGCTGGAGGGCGGAGACCATCTGGTCGGGGGGGAGGTAGGTGGCCCCGGTCAGGAGGTCGCCACCCGGGGTCAGAAAGGCGGTCGTGGGCCAGCCCCCCATGTTGTAGCGCTGGTTGATGTCGGGGCGGACGTCGTTGTCGACGCGCACGGGCACGAAGCGGGCCCCGATGAGGTCGATGACGGGCTGCGAGGAATAGGTCGTCTCGTCCATGACGTGGCACCAGTGGCACCAGACCGCCGAGATGGAGAGCAGGATGGGACGGTCCGAGGCGCGCGCCTCCTCGAAGGCGGAGGCGGACCACTGGCGCCACCCGATCTCGGCGGCGCGGTTGGGGCGTGGGGAGAAGTGGAAGTCTCCCATCTAAAGTCCAAGCCTACACGGCGGCAAGACCGGGCCCCCCGGCCGGGCATGGGGGTCAGTCGAGGAAGCTGCCCCGCCCCGTGCGGTCGACCAGGTAGGCGGTGAGGAGCGCCAGGCTCCCGAAGAGGGCGATGAAGCCGGGCCCGTAGTCGTGCTGGGCCAAGATGGACCAGGCGGCGAGGGCGAGGAGGCCGAGCGCGGCCGCCACCGCGATGAGGTAGATACCGTTGTTGAGCCAGCGCTCACTCCTGGCCGTGGTCCCCGGTCGCTGCATCGCTGCCCAGATTCTAGTGCGGGGGTGGGGCGCCCCGGTCCGCGCGAAGGGCGGCCCGGCTCGCGAAGAGCGGGTTGACGGGGCCGTGGCCGCCTCCCAGCTCGAGCGCGTTCTCGATCGCGGACTGGATGAAGTCCTTGGCCGACCTCACGGCGGCCTCGGTCTCGAGCCCGCGGGCGAGGCCGGCCGCGATGGCGGCCGAGAAGCAGCAGCCGCTGCCGTGCGTGTTGGGGGTGTCGACCCAGCGCCCGGGCAGCTCGACCAGGCGGGCGCCGTCGAAGTAGAGGTCGAGGGCGTCCTCGGCGTGGCCGCCCTTGACGACCACGGAGCGGCAGCCCAGGCGGACGAGCTCGACCGCCGCCCGCCGCCTCTCCTCCCTGGTCGAGACCGGGTGGCCGAGCAGCACCTCCGCCTCGGGCAGGTTGGGGGTAAGAACCTCGGCCAGGGGCAGAAGCCGCCGGCGCAGGGTCTGGGCGGCGTCCTTGTTCAAGAGGCGAGAGCCGCTCTTGGCGACCATGACGGGGTCCACGAC
>JBOHUY010000053.1:0-5827 GCA_050735015.1 Candidatus Dormibacterales bacterium
GCTTGACTGACGCGGTGGCGGATGCTCTCCAGGACGCTACTCGGCACGTGGCGGCGGCCGACTCCGCCCTGGCGCGCGTGATCGAGGCCGTGGGCCCGATCGAGCTCCGGCGGGACACCTACGACCACTTCGGGGCCCTGCTCCGCTCGATCTGCTTCCAACAGCTGGCCGGCAAGGCGGCGGCCGCCATCCACGGGCGCTTCCGGGCCAGCTTCCCGGACGGGCTCCACGCCGAGGCCGTTCTGGGGGCGCCCTCCGAGGTCTTCCGGGCCGCCGGGCTCTCCCGGTCCAAGGAAACGTCGATCCTGGACCTTGCCGCCCGCGTCTCCGACGGGAGGCTGCCCCTGGACGGCGTCGAGGCCCTGCCCGACGAGGAGGTGGTGGCGCTCTTGACCCAGGTCCGCGGCATCGGGCGCTGGACCGCCGAGATGTTCCTCATCTTCCAGCTGCGGCGGCCCGACGTCTGGCCCGTCGAGGACTACGGCGTCCGCAACGGCTGGGCGCGCTCGCATGGCCTCACAGAGCTGCCCAAACCGCGCGAGCTGATGGCCCTGGGGGAGATCTTCAGGCCCCACCGGAGCGCCGCGGCGTGGTACTGCTGGAGGGCGGTGGAGACCGTCCTGCCCACGGCCTCGTGAGCTCCGCGCCGGTCTTCGTCAACCTCGGCTGCCGGACCAACGCGGCCGAGGTGGACGAGCTCTCGGGCCTCCTGGCGGAGGCGCGCAATGCCGTCGTCATCAACTCCTGCACGGTCACGGCCGCCGCCGACCGCGACACCCGCAGGGCGGTGGCCAGGGCGCGCCGCGAGCACCCCGGCGCCGCCGTCATCCTCATGGGCTGCTACGTGGACGCCCATCCCGGCGACGCTCTGGGGGCGGACGCGGCCGTCCCCAACGGCTGGAAGTCGCCCGCCGTCGCGCCCGAGGCCGTCGACGAACCGGGCGCGCGCCGCTCGCGCTTTCTCCTCAAGGTGCAGGAGGGGTGCGACAACCGCTGCACCTTCTGCATCGTGTGGCAGACCAGGGGCCGCTCCATCAGCCGAGTCCTGCCCTACCTGGAGGCGAGGGCGCGCGCGGCCGCCGAGGCCGGCTACCGCGAGATCGTGCTGACCGGGATCGACCTCGGCTCCTACCGCGGGGGTTTGGCGGCGCTGGTTGAACGGCTGCTGGCGGCGGCGCCGGCGCGCCTTCGGCTCAGCTCCATCGACCCCAGCCACGTCACCCACGAGCTGGTGCGGCTCTTTGAGCACCCACGGATGTGCCCGCACCTGCATCTTCCCCTCCAGTCCGGGTCCGACTCCGTGCTGGCGCGGATGCGGCGGCGGTACGACCTGGGCGCCTTTGAGCGCGCGGTGGCGATGGCGCGGGAGGTGCGCCCCGACCTCGCGCTGACGGGCGACATCATGGCCGCCTTCCCGGGCGAGACCGAGGAGGACTTCCGAGCCACCCTGGAGGCCGTCGAGCGGGCCCGGTTCATGGACCTGCACGTCTTCCGCTTTTCACCCCGGCCCCGCACCGCGGCCACGCGCTACGAGGGGCGGGTACCGGAGGCCGAGTCGCGGGCGCGCAGTCGCGCCCTCATCGAGCTGGGGGCACGGCTGGGGGCGGAGTATCGGAAAGGGTTCGAGGGCCGGTCCCTGGCGGTCATCTGGGACCGCATGGTGGGGGAGACGATCCGCGGCGTGAGCGAGAACTACATCCACGTCACCGCCCCGGCCACTGGCCGGCGCCCGGCCGACCTGGAGCAGGTGACGTACTCGGTTTCGGCACCGGCCGCGTTCTTCCGCTGCGGTAGGAGGATCGGGACGGCGATGGTAGAATGCCGACCGCCGCACGGCCGGAACCGGGCGCGCCGACAGTAGACCAGGACCCGCGGGGACTCTCTTGCAGCACGATCCCCTCGCCACCGTCGGAGGCTCCTCGACATGAGCGGCCCCTCAGAGACTTCCGCGTCCGGCTGGAGGAACCCCCTCGCGAGGGCCGCCTCCGCGCCGCCCGAGGGTGCGTCGGCGTCGGTCGGCGGACGCGCCCTCGATGCCCGCCGCTGGGCGATGCTCCTGGCCAGCGCCGCCCTGCTGGTCGCCTTCCTGGGCGCCCTCGCGGGCTGGCGCAACACTGCCGCCACGGCCCTGGCGGTGGCGCTGGTCGTGGCCGCCGGCCTCGGTTGGTCCCGCCTGGTCGGCTTCCCCATGGGCGCGGTCATGCTGCTGGTGGTGACGGGCGTCGCCGACCGCCTCACCTTCCCTCTCGGGCGCATCTCGCTGCGGCCGGAGGAGGTGGCGGTGGCGTGCGCGCTGGGGGTGCTGGCCTGGTCGCTGGCCTCGCCCTCGTCGCAGAAGGCCATCGAACCGCGGGCGGAGGAGCTGGTGCTGGCCGGCTGGCTCGGCCTCAACGTGGTCAGCAGCCTTCTCCTCTCGCCCTTATTCGGGGCCAGCGCCAAGATCGTCCTCCTGCTCGCCATCTGTGCGGGAGGGTTTGTGCTGCCCCGCCGCCTCCTCTCCGGCGAGGCGGACGTGCGGCTCGCCGTCCGCTTCCTGATGGTCCTGCTGGCGGGCGAGGCCGCCTACGGGGTCGGCGCCTTCCTCTTGCACCTGGCCGGGCCCACGGTCTCCGTCTCCGTCAACGGCTCCACGGGCCAGCTGATGGCCTTCGGGACGCTCTGGGAGCCCAACGTCTTCGGAGCCTTCAGCTCGGCCGGGGCCATCCTCTGGATCCTCCTCGGCAGGCGGCTCTTCTCGGGCTGGGTCGTCCCCGGGCTGGGCGCGGGGATCTGCGCCACGGCGGTTCTCGTGAGCTTCACCCGCGCGGCCTGGATCGCGGTCGTGGCCGTCCTTGTGATCGCGCTCGTCGCCGACCGCCTCCGCAGGCGCGGCCTCGCCCTCGTGCCCCGGTCAACGGCGCTCGCCGCCTGCCTTTTCCTCGTGCTCGGGGGCGCAGCCTGGGCGGGCGAGCTCCACGGTTCCTATCACCTCACCGCCGCCCAGGCGGCCGGGATCTCCGGGTCTGGGCAGTCGCCCGCGGGTGGCGGCGGCGGTACGGCGGTGACGGGCAGCGCCAGCCCGGGAGGGGTCATCACCAACTCTGTAGACGTCGTGGGCCGCCTGGTCCAGGTCCGCGAGGTCCTCCACGAGGTCAAGTCGTCGCCGCTCATCGGGCTGGGCACGGCCACCTACGGGCAGCGTCACCAGTACCAGGGCAGCCCCTTCTGGCTGGCCGACCTCGAGCTGCGGATCCTCTACGACACCGGCCTTTTGGGGGCCGCCCTGTTCGCGGCCTTCGTCATCATCATCGTGGTCAAGGCCTGGCGCCGCAGGCGCTCCGCGCTCGTGGTCGCCCTCTCGGCGGCTGCGCTATCGCTCGCGATCACCGACACGTCGACCGAGACCATGGAGCTCATGATCACCTGGCTCGTGCTCGGCCTTTCGGTGGCGGCCATCGAGCTGGTCCCGGCGGGGGTCCCGGCATCGACCGACGCGTAGCCTTCGACCTCACGCCACTCCAGGGCGCCCACAGCGTGCGGGGTATCGGGACCTACGTCCGGGGCCTCGGCTCGGAGCTGGCCGCCCAGACCGCCTTCCCGATCGAGTTCTGGGGCTGGGAGGGGCGCTGTCCCATCGAGCTGGGAGCGCCGCACGGCTGGCTCACCGTGCCGCGCCGCTGGAGCCCCCGCCACCGGGGCGCCTGGCTCTTCGCCCGGCGAGCGATGAGACGGCGGGCGAGCCTCAGTGCGGCACCGCTCGTGCACGTGAACGACCCGGACGGTCTTGTGCACCTGGGCGCGAAAAAGGTCGTCGTCACCGTCTACGATCTCATTCCGCTCGCGGAGGGCATCCCGGCGTGGCACGGGCTCAGGCGGCTGGGGTATCGAGGGTACCTGGGCGACCTGCGGAGGGCCGATGCGATCCTGGCGATCTCACATGCGACGGCGACCCAGGTGGCCGAGCGTCTGGCGATCCCCCGCGAACGCATATTGGTGGCTCCGCCCGGCGTGCATCCCAAAGCACCGAGTGACGGCGCCCTCGCCCCTGGACGTCCGTTCTTCCTCTACATCGGGGGCCCGAATCCCAACAAGAACCTGGGCTGTCTGCTCGAGGCGATGACCCTGACCAGAGAGCTCCGCGAGGAGCTCGTGATCGTAGGCGCCTGGCTTCCCCGCAATCATCACCGGCTCGCGGAGGAGCTCCGGACGCGAGGGCTGGAAAGACGTGTGCGGCATCTCGGCTACGTGTCCGACGACGAGGTGGCTAGTCTCATGAGGGCCTCGACGGCCGTGGTCATGCCCTCGCGGTTTGAGGGATTCGGCCTTCCGGCGGCGGAGGCGATGGCGGCCGGCGCGGTCGTGGTCCACAGCACCATCCCGGTGCTGGTGTCGGTGGTGGACGATGCGGGGCTCAGTTTCGACCCCGAGTCGGCCGAGAACCTGGCCGCGCGCCTTCGAGAGGCGGCCGGCTTGAGCGAAGTCCGGCGACAGGAGATGGTTCGGAGGGCTCGGCTGCGGGCAGAGGACTTCACCTGGGCCAAGGCTGTCCGCGCCACTCTCGACGCCTACACGCGTCTGCTGGAAAACGCGCGGTGAGGGTCGGCATCGACGCGCACATGGTGGGAGCCCGGGAGACGGGCAACGAGACCTACATCCGTGGGCTCGTCGACGGGCTTGCCGGCCTCGCCGATCCGCCCGAGCTCCGCATCTACCACGTGGGCGATGCGTGGCGACCGCTGCCGGTGCCGTCGCGGTTCTCGCGGCTCACGACCGGCAATCCCTACATCCGGCTTGGCGTCGACCTCCCGACCCGGGCGCGGTTGGACGGGCTGGACGTGCTGCACACCACGTATGCGGGCCCGCTGTGGTCAGCGGCGCCCACCGTGCTGACCGTCCATGACGTGAGTTTCGCCACCAACCCCGAGTGGTTCTCCCGTCGGGACGTGAGGATGCTCTCAACCGCGGTGCCTTGGTCCATACGGCGGGCTGCTCGCGTGATCACCGTCTCGAGTGCCGCGAGGGAGCAGATCCTGGAGCGCTTCAGGATTCCCGAGGAGAAGGTGGCGGTCATCCCGAACGGCGTGGGGCCGGCCGGCTCGGCCATCGACCTGGACGTGGCGGACCAGGCGCTGCGGGGGCTCGGGATCGCGCCGGACCGGCCCTACCTTCTCGGTGTCGGGACCCTCCAGCCCCGCAAGAACCTGGGACGCTTGGTGGAGGCCTTTGCAAGGCTGATCCAGGAGGGGAGCTACGACGGTGACCTGGTTCTCGCCGGCCCGGCCCGCGGCCGGTGGGACGGAACCCAGGCCCCCCCGTGACCGCTGGGGGGCCGGGTGCGGTTCACCGGCTACCTAACCGACCGCCAGCTGGCCGCCGTTTACAGACGCAGCCGTGCGTTCGCCTTCCCCTCGCTCTTCGAGGGTTTCGGTCTGCCGGTGCTCGAAGCCATGGCACACGGAGTGCCTGTGGCATGCTCGACAGGCGGCGCCATCCCGGAAGTTGCTGGCGAGGCGGCGCTCCTCTTCGACCCTCTCGATGTCGACTCGATGACGGCTGCCCTGCGAACGGTGCTGACTGATGAAGCGACCCGCTGCCGCTTGGCCGAGTCGGGTCCCCGGCGCGCGCAGCTGTACAGCTGGGAGCGCACGGCGGCGCTTACCATGGCCGTGTACGACGCCGCCAGCCGGGATGCGGGACGCAGGGGTCGATCTTGACCGAAGGGCCTCATGCACCTTTGATGGGGGCTGGCCCCGACGACCGAGTTATGACTGCCACGGTCTGCTGGGGCAACGATGGCGGGCTGCGGTGCGCCGCCCGGCTCCGGGTGAATGGAAGGTCACACGTGGCT
>JBOHUY010000054.1:0-2254 GCA_050735015.1 Candidatus Dormibacterales bacterium
CCAGGTACTGGGCCGCGGCGCGGGCCGTGATGTTCGTGGAGCCCGCCCCCAGGAAGGCGCTCAACTCTATCCCCTGCTGGTGCCAGACCTGGACGGCGACCTTCTGCCCGCTCGACTCGTAGGGATAGGTGAAGACGGCCGTGAAGCCGCTCGCGTAGGTGTACGTCTCCGTCCAGCCCGCCGCGCAGGACGATCCCAGGGCGGGGGTGTTGGTGTGGGCCCCGAGCTGGCTGGCGATGATCCCGTCCCCCACGTCGAAGGCGGCCTGGGCGTCGGCCGCCGTGAGCGTGGTGCAGTCGGCGGGGGAGCCCACCCTCTGGACGGCCGCGAGGACGGCCGAGTCCGCCAGCTCCTGGAGGTGCCGCCGATCCCAGTAGGACTGGCCTCCCATCAGCACCAGCCCCGTCATGGTGATGATGGCGACCATGGCCGCGGCGGCCACGATGAGGGCCTGCCCCGACTCGGAGCGAGGGTCGGGAAGGCGGCGGGTGCGGCGGGTCAGGATCATGAGCTATACCACTCCTCTCGTTCGACCGTGCGCGAGTCGAACGTCAGCACCGGTCCCAGTCCCGCGAACGCCAGGGAGACCGGCTGGAACTTCATCTCGAGGTCCACGACGACCGACCGGTGAGCTCCCGTCCTGGCGACGGCGTCGCACGAGCACGCCCAGTAGGGCGCCGGGGACCCGTCCGAGCCGAGCTGATAGACGAAGACGTAGACGGTGTTGGGACGGGCCGACGCCGCCAGCTGGATCGTCCCCGGCTGTGTCGGGTCCGGGGAGGCCGTGTAGCTCTGGGCGTAGGAGGGGACCTCGTCGTGGGCGCCGGAGTCCGCGTACACCACGGGGTATCCGAACGACGCCACCTGCTGAACCTGGGGCAGGACGCCGGGGACGCGGCAGGGTGGGTTGCACCCGGGTCCAGGCCCGAGGTTGGAGCTGGCGTTGGCCAGGAGCACGGCCTGGCGGGCGGCCTCGCGCGCGGCCGCGGACATCTCGCTGTAGTAGAAGAGCCCCCTTCCGAAATCGAGGAGCACGAGCATCAGGAACAGGAAGATGGGCGCGACGAGGGCGAACTCCACCATCCCCTGGCCCGCCTGGCGGGGTCCGCGCCCCCTCACCACGCGCTCACCATCTGCGCCTGGTCTTCCATCAGGATGCGGCCGCCGGAGGCCAGTTGCTGGACGGCCGGGGTGATGAGGCTGAAGTTGTAGTACACGGTGGCGGTCACGGTTCCCCTGAGCGGCGGCGAAGGCGGGGGATCGGCCGGGTCGCGGCAGAAGGACGCCTCGCTGCACGCGCTCCCCGTGGCCGGGTAGACGATCACGACGGCGGAGCCGGGCGCGATCGTGCTCGGGGTCGCGAAGGGGGGCGGCGCAGTGGAGAACTGGCAGGTGACGGAGGCCACGTTGCTGAGGTCGGCCCGCGCCTCGTCGCAGATGGCGGCGTCGCCGGGCACCGTTGCCTTCCCGGTGGAGTCCACCGAGTACGCGGCAGCCACACGGGCGACGTCCCTGGACGCGTCGGAGGCCTCCACCTGGAAGTAGTAGGCGCGGCCCACGTCCAGCAGCCCCGAGAAGAGGAGCAGGAGGACGGGCAGGGTGACGCCGAGTTCGACCAGGGCCTGACCGCGCTCGAACCTCTTTTCGCCGCGACGGGCGGCCGAGGACGGTGGGGGGAGGCGGACCGGGCGCATCTTCTGACGATTCCTTTGACGCCCGGGGGACCACCAGTACCCGGGTGGCGGGCCGATGACGGCGAGTTGACGGAGGAGCTCAGGCTCCGCGCTGGCCGGGTGCGGTCTTGCCGCCGGCCCCGCCGCCGGGGGTGCCGTTGCCGTTCGAGGTCTTGCCCTGGGCACCGCCACCGGGGGCGGCCAGGCGGTTCGGGTGCCGGGGCTTCCCCGCGGCTCCGGGCGTGGCGCCCCGGGAACCCTGGCCGGGCACGGCGGGGTGGTCGGGATGCACGGGGTGCGCGGGGTGGGCGGGATGATTCGCCTGCGAGCCCGACCCGGCGGTGCTGTTCGACCCCTGACCCATGGCATGGGTCGTCCTGGCCCCGCTCTCCCGGCCGCCCCGCTTCGGGGACCCCGACCGGGTTCCCCCCTGCGGCCCCCCCGAGCCGAAGTGGAGGGCCGAAGTGCCCAGGGCCTCCACCTCGGTCAGCGCACGGTGCACCTGGAGGGCGACCGCGGCGGCCGCCTCACCCGCCCAGACGCCGGGGTTGGCCGAGCCGGTCGCCGCCGCCGCCAGGCCC
>JBOHUY010000055.1:0-3690 GCA_050735015.1 Candidatus Dormibacterales bacterium
CTTATGCTGCGACAAGAAGAGCTCACGGTGATAGGACTTTTCGCGGACTGATTCGATGTAGTGCCGAAGTCTACCGACGTACCCACGACCAAAGCCATTCGCGTCGTAGTCGATTATTACTCGGCGCTCTTGCGGGGTTTTGGGACGCTTGGGATTGTGAACGCTGCCGCTCACATGTATGTATGCAGGTCGCGACTCTAGGTGCACGGTGTCGAGCGTCACCGCGCAGAGCTCGCTTACTCGGAGCCCGGCCAACAGCAACGTTTCTACGATCACGCGATCGCGCAGCGAATCCCCACACGCGCCGATAAGCCGCAAGCAGTCTTGCTCTGTGATGGCCTCGGGAATCCGCTCGACCAGCGGCGGCAGGCGCAGCCTCCCAAGCTCATCCCCTTCCAAGCCCTTGTACTCGGGTTCCTCTTCACAGAAGGCTCTCAGGCTGGTGAAGAGCGTCTTCACCTTGCGAAGGGTGGCCGGCGCAGCGCCGCGGTCGCGCAAGTAGACGACATATGCCGCCGCCTGCTTTGCGGTCAGCTCATCGATGTTGCGGATGCCTCGCTCCGCCCGCCATCCCCGAGCGCGGCTGCTTTCCAAGTGGTCGTGTATCCGCGCCGAGGTCGACGGAGCAAACCCCCGAGCGGCGATCCATGCCGCGATGGCCTGCTCGACAGTAGGCCGACCCCGCGGGGCTGCCGCCACCACTCGAGGCGCACGCCCGCCGCTATTGCCACGAATAGGGCGATCCCATCCCGTTGCTGCAACTGACGCCTTCATAACACTGACCTCCATTATTTGTCAGTGCCCATCGGAGATCAGGTATTCCGCCCGCCCCAGATTGGACGCGAGATGGCGGTGTCCGGAAAGCCGTGGAATCCTCTGGAACCGAGTTCAAAATCGCTACGATTGGGGGGCTCGCGCGCCCCGTTCGTCTAGTGGCCCAGGACACCGCCCTCTCAAGGCGGGGCCCTGCGAGCATCGCGCCTGGCGCCCGCCGCGTCCTAAGGTTGCCCTGATGGAGCAGCGCACCTACACGCTGGCGGAGGCGAACCGGGTCCTGCCCGAGGTGAAGGGCCTCGCGGAGCGGATCGTGGAGATGGTGGCCGCCCTGCCCGAGCTCCAAGAGCAGGCGCGCGCGCGGGACTACGAGCGCCGCCGGGAGGCCGCCAGGGGCTCGCAGACGACCGAGGAGGAGTACCAGGAGGCGGCCGGCGCGGTGCGGGGCGCCGAGCTCGAGCTGGCCCGCGCCCTGGCCGAGCTGGAGAGCCTGGGCGTGCGCCTCAAGGACCCCGGCGCCGGGCTGATGGACTTCCTCTCCTACAGGGACGGCGAGCTGGTGGAGCTCTGCTGGCGGCTGGGCGAGGCCGAGGTCGGTCACTGGCACCGCATCGGGGAGGGCTTCCCCGGCCGCAAGCCGGTCTGACCCACCCGGCCGGGCCGCCTACGCCGTCCGGCCCGCCCGCGCCTCCCGGACAGGCTCGGCGGCCTCCACAGCCTCCAGGGCCTCTCTGGCCGCCTCCGCCACGCCGGCCGCGTCGAGGCGGTGCGTGCGCAGGATCTCGGCTGCGGAGCCGTGGGCGAGGAAGGTGTCGGGCAGGGCCAGGACGCGCACCCGCCCGGCCAGGCCGAGGGGGGCCAGGTACTCCAGCACGGCGGCCCCGAACCCCCCCGAGACGACGTTGTCCTCGACCGTGATGACGGCCGGGTGGCGCTCCGCCCAGGAGGCCACCTTGGGGTCGATGGGCTTGACCCAGCGGGCGTTGACCACGGTCGCGGAGATGCCCTCCCGCTCCAGGCGCTGGGCCGCCTCGGTGGCCACGGCGACCATGCGCCCGATGGCGAGGAAGGCCACGTCCCGGCCCTCACGCACCTGCTCCCAGCGGCCGGCCGGGACCGGCTCCACGGGCACCTCGGGCGTGGTCGGCACCGTCGTCTTGGGGTACCTGATGGCGACCGGGCCCTCCATGGCGAGGGCGGTCTCCAGGAGCGAGCAGAGATCGGTGGCGTCGGAGGCGGCCGCCACCGAGAGGTTGGGCACCATGCGCAGGTAGCTGAGATCGAAGACCCCGTGGTGGGAGGGCCCGTCCGGCCCCGTCACGCCGGCGCGGTCGAGCACGAAGACGACCGGGAGCCTGTGCAGGGCGACGTCCATGATGACCTGGTCGAAGGCGCGCTGGAGGAAGGTGGAGTAGATGCAGACGACGGGGCGCAGGCCGCTCATGGCCAGGCCGGCGGCGAAGGTGACGGCGTGCTGCTCGCAGATGCCGACGTCGAAGAACCGCTCCGGGAACTCCTTGGCGAATTCCAGAAGGCCGGTCGAGGAGCCCATGGCCGCCGTCACCGCCACCACCTCCGGGTGGCGGGTGGCCGCCGAGAGCAGGGCCTGCCCGAAGACGTCCGTGTAGCTGAGCTCGGTCTTCAAGGGGCGGCCGGTGAGGGGCTCGAAGGCGCTCACCCCGTGCATCTTGTCGATCTCGTCGTCCACGGCCGGGGGGTAGCCCCGCCCCTTCTCGGTGAGGACGTGGACGACGACCGGCTCGCGCAGGCGCCGGGCCCGGGTGAAGATGTCCTGGAGGGCGCCCATGTCGTGGCCGTCGACGGGGCCCGCGTACTTGAGACCGAAGCCGTCGAAGACGGTCGAGGGCTGGACCAGCTGCTTGAGGCTCTCCTTGACCCGGTGGGCGGCCTCGTCGGCCATGCCCCCCAGCCGGGGCAGATCGCGCAGGCGCTGCCCGATCTCGTCCTTGACGCGCTCGTAGCGGGGGTCGACGCGGAGCTGGGCCAGGTGGTGGGCGAGGCCGCCCACGGTGGGGGCGTAGGAGCGGCCGTTGTCGTTGAGGACGACGATGAGGTTGGGGGGCTGCAGCTGCGCGATCTGGTTCAGGGCCTCCATGGCCATACCCCCCGTGAGGGCGCCGTCGCCGATGACGGCGATGACCTTGCCGTTCTCCCGGCGCCGAAGGCGCGCCTCGGCGATGCCGAGCGCGTAGCTGAGGGAGGTGGATGCGTGGCTGTTCTCGATGAGGTCGTGCTCGCTCTCGGCGCGGCTGGGGTAGCCGGAGAGTCCGCCCGCGCGCCTCAAGGTCGGGAAAAGGCCGGCCCTGCCCGTGACCAGCTTGTGCACGTAGGCCTGGTGGCCGGTGTCCCAGACGATGGCGTCGCCCGGGCTGTCGAAGACCCGGTGCAGGGCCAGGGTCAGCTCCACCACGCCCAGGTTGGGGGAGAGGTGGCCGCCCGTCTCCGAGATGTGGTCCACCAGGAAGTCCCGGATCTCCTGGGCGAGCTCGGGCAGCTTCGCACTGGGCACCTTCTTGAGGTCGCTGGGTCCGTCTATCCCGTCGAGCACCGGCTTTTCTAGCCTAACGTGCCCGCCGCGAGGTTGGTTCTGCGCCCGATCAGGGCGGCCAGGTGCACGAGCAGCCGGCAGGCGGCGCCGGTCGGGCCCCGGGGGATGGTGGTGAGGAGCAGGTTCTCGTTCCAGTGGCTGGCCGCGATATCGAGGTGGACCCAGGGCCGGCCCTCGGTGAACTCCTCGATGAACATGCCCGCCAGGATGGTCCCCGCCTCCCCGTAGCCGGAGTTGCGGACGTCGGCCACCAGGCTGCGCAGGAGGACACGGTAGTCGGGGTAGGCGGGCAGCCGCCAGACGCGGTCGCCGGCCGCCGCGGCGGCCTCCTCGACCATGCGCCAGAG
>JBOHUY010000056.1:0-1699 GCA_050735015.1 Candidatus Dormibacterales bacterium
GACTCACAGCCCGCGGATTATACGGAGCGCCGTGACGGCCGAACGCCGGCCGGCGCCCGGCAGGCGGCCATGAGCTCCTCCTGCCAGGTCGGGGCGCGGACCTCGACGGCCAGCCGCTCACGCCCGGCCAGGAGCAGGAAGTCGCCCCGGCCGGCCGTCTCGAGCATGGAGCGCTGCTCGTCGCTGAGCTGGAACGCCCGCTGCAGCTTCTGCGCCTCGCCGGGCCGCTGGGCCCCGAAGAAGTGGACGGCGGGGTTCGATGCCACCACCGCGCCGGCGTCCGTGCCGAGCAAATCCCCCGGGTTCTGGGTGGCGAAGACGAGGGCGCCGTCGTACTTGCGGATGCGCCGGGCAAGGCTGACGACGAACCGGCGGATGGTGGGATCGTCGAAGAGCAGGCCCAACTCGTCGACCACGAGGAGGGTCTTTCCCCGCCTGGACCTGACACGCGTCCACAGTCCGGCCGCGAGGAGGAAGTGGACCGGGGCCACCAGCTCCTCTCGCAGCTCGCGCATGGAGAAGCTGACGATGGAGGCGTCGAGGTCCACGTTGGTGGGGGCGCTGAACATGGCGCCCAGGCTCCCCTTCGTCCAGCGGTCGAGGATCCGGGCCGCCCGGCCCGCCGGGAGGTGGGGGACCACGTCGGCGAGCACCGGCTCGTCGATCCCCGCCCCGTAGGTGGCGCGGATGGCCGCCTCGGCGCTCGCGCGCTCCGCCTCATCGAGGTCTCCACAGATGACGGCGATGAGGTCGAGCGCGTCCGCGACGGCCGGCCCCAGCCACCGCTCGGTGAGTCCCGCCGATCCCCCGCCAGGTGGCCTTTGGAGCACGTTCAGCGCCCGCCCCGAGCCGAGGGCGAGGTCGACCTCCGTGCCCCCCAGCCTTTCCGCCAGGGCCCCGTACTCCCTCTCGGGGTCGATGATGAAGACCTGGGCACCCACGTCCAGCATCCCCATCGCGATGGCGGAGAGCAGGTAGGTCTTGCCGGCGCCGGAATGGCCGAAGACGCCGATGTTGGCGTTGGGGCGCCGGGTCTCGTCGAAGGGGTCCAGCATGACCGGACAGCCCGTGGCCCGGCTGCGGCCCAACACCACCCCCGACGCTTCCCGCACGTCGGCGTCCAGCCACGGAAAGAAGGTGACCAGGCTCGAGCTGTCCAAGACCCGCCGCCGCCGCAGAGGATCGACCCCCAGGGGCCTGGTGGCCAGCCTCCCGTCCGCCATCCGGAAGGTGCAGGGGTGCATCTCCACAAGCGCGGCGCGGCCGGCCGCGGCGACCTGGGCGACCCCCTCCCGCTGCGCCTCCAGGCTTTGGGAGGTGAGGGTCAGGTAGAGGGCCACGTGGAACGCCCTCTCCTCGCTGGCGGCGATCCTCCTCTGGAGGTCCGCGGCCTCAGGGAGGGCCCGCGCGAGGACGGGGTCGGACGCTGCCGTGACCTCCTGGTCCAGGTGACGTGCCCGCATCTGGGCGAGCTGCCGCTGCAGGTAGGAGACCATCCAGGCGTTGGGGAGCGGGTCCACGAACCATGCGATCGTGATGGCCAGCCGTGGGGGCACGAGGGTCAGCAGCCAGCCCGCCTCCAGCTCGACGCCCGGAAACCGGTGCAGGTACCAGGTCACGTGGAAGCCCTCGGCGTCGCAAAAGCTCCCCGGGGACTCTTCGCCCGCGCCCGCGGCCGTCGCCGCCTCCTCCCCGGCGA
>JBOHUY010000057.1:0-4501 GCA_050735015.1 Candidatus Dormibacterales bacterium
CGCAGGTTCTCATTGATCGCCCGCTAAGCGACTAGGTCGCGGCCTTAGAAGCGAACCCATGCAGGGCGCCTTGAGGAGGTTAGGGAAATGGGACTCCGGGTCAGATGGTCGACGGGCGCTCGCACAGCGCGGCTTCTGGTGGCCGCGCTAGTTTCGACGGGAGCGATGGTGGCCGCCCACGGCCAGGCGGCGGCGGCAGGCGCCAACTACACTTTGAGCACTTTCAAGGGCCTGGCCTATGATGGGTGGGAGCCCGGTGAGCCCTCGGTGGCAGTCGGCTCCACCTACGTAGTGGAGACTGTCAACACGATGCTCGCGGTCTACACGAGGGCGGGCAGGCTGAGCGAGGAGCTCTTGTTCAGCAGCCTTTTCCCGCCCGCGCCGAATCCGGTCTCCTGCACTGATCCGACCGTGGTCTACGCGGCCTGGGTCCAGCGCTACGCGATCGCCTGCTGGGACATCGGCGCAGGCAACACTGACGCACTGCGGCTCGCGGTGTCCAGGGGCAGCAACCCCAACGGCGGCTGGTACACCTGGGCGACCGCCCCCGGGAGCGGAGTCGACCAGCCCAGCTTTGAGATCACCAAGGACAAGCTGATGCTGTTGGGAAGTGGCAGCGGAAGCTCCGCGTTCTGGGTCTACCAACTGAGTGACTTACTGAGCGGGGTCATGAAGCCACGCGTGCATACTTTCGTCGTTAGCAGAGGTCAGTTCCGGGCCGCCGTCGAAATCAGTGGGTCGACAACTGCGTATGCTGTGCAGGCCTACCCGGGCAACGATGTTTACCTCGTTACCGTCACCGGAACCCCGGCTACAGCTGTCGCCTGGCGGCTCAGCACTCTAAGTTATGACTTCATGTCCCCCCCCACCGAACCGAGCATCCCCGACGGCCACCTGGGCGACGGCCACCTGGACGGCCGCGTCCTTCACGCCAACTACGAAGTGACGTCGGCGGGGGCCAAGATCATCGAATTTTCACAGATGGCCGAGTGCGGAGGCCGTAACTGCAATGTGGACGGTCGAATCACGTTGGGCCGCTCGGGCCCTGTCCTCAGCTATCTCCACACATTGAGCGCCTCCGGCTACGATGACACCTTCGGAACTGTGACCGTGGATGGGGCGGGGCAGCCGATCCTGGCCTACAGCCGCTCGAGCCCCACCCAGGCGCCGGAAGCTGCGGTAATCACTTCGGGGCTCGACAAGGTGGTCTGGCCGGACCCAGCCGGGGTGACCGCTTGCGCGCCGGGCAGCTCGCCCCCCTGCGACGAGCGTTGGGGCGACTACCTGGGGGCGGTCCGTGATCCCAGCTACCCGTCGGTGGTCTGGCTGACAGGCTTGGTGCAGGCCGCGAGCGGAGGGTGGTACTGGAGCACGGTGATCACCTCGGTCACCGTCTAATGCCCCGCGCGGAGCCGGCCAGCCGCATGCTTGGTCCGCGACGGGGCTTGCGCTACTGCGCCTGAGTGAGAAACCTCGCCGGTCGCGTACGTCGAGGGCATCGAGATTGCCATCACAGAAATCGCATAGGCTACAGATTGGCTACAAACCGGCCCTGAGGCCACCCTCCCCCCCCGCGCACGACAAGGCGCTCGGGAGCCATTTCGAATACGAGTCAGGTGGCGGAGGGAGAGGGATTCGAACCCCCGAGGGCTTGCACCCTAGCGGTTTTCAAGACCGCCGCCATCAACCGGACTCGGCCATCCCTCCTCGCCGCTGGGCCGAGTCTAACCAGGCTCAGGGGGAGCCGATGCGCTCTGCCCCCCCCATGTACGCCCGCAGCGGCTCCGGAATGGTGACCGACCCGTCCGCGCGCTGAAATGTCTCCAGGAGGGCAGCCACCGTCCGCACGGTCGCCAGGCCGCTCCCGTTGAGCGTGTGAACGTACCGGGGCGGTTCGCCGGGGGCGGGGCGGTAACGGATGGCCGCCCGCCGGGCCTGGAACTCGCCGAAGACCGAGCAAGACGAAACCTCGAGATACCTCCCCAGGCCGGGCGCCCACGCCTCCAGGTCGTACTTCTTGTACTGGGCGAAGCCCATCTCTCCGGTGCACATCGAGAGCACGCGGTAAGACAGTCCCAGCCGCTCGAGGATGGACGCGGCGTCGGCGGTCAAGGACTCCAGCTCTTGGAGCGAGGTCTCCGGCGTGGTGAGCTTGACGAGCTCCACCTTCTGGAACTGGTGGAGGCGTACGTAGCCGCGGGTGTCCTTGCCCGCGGCGCCGGCCTCGGAACGCCAGCAGGGGGAGTAGGCGACGTAGCGCAGAGGCAGGCTCGCGGCCTCCAGGAGCTCCCCTCTGTGCATGTTGGTGACCGGCACCTCCGCCGTCGGGATGAGCCAGAGGTCCCTGCCTTCGACGCGGAAGGCGTCGTCGCCAAACTTGGGCAGGGTCCCGGTGCCGACCATGGCGTCGCTGTTGACCAGGAAGGGGGGCAGGATCTCTATGTAGCGCCCCTCGCCCACGTGGACATCGAGCATGAACTGGATGAGCGCGCGCTCAAGGCGGGCACCGGCGCCCTTGAGGAATGCGAACCGCGAGCCTGAGACACGCGCCGCCCGCTCGAAGTCGATGATGTCGAGCGTCTCCCCGACGTCGTAGTGCGTGCGCGGCTCGAAGTCGAACCGGGGCCGCTCACCCCACTCGCGGACGACGACGTTGTCATCATATGTCCGCCCCACGGGCACCGACTCGTGGAACACGTTCGGCACGGTGAGGAGAAGGGCCTCCAGCGCCGCCTTCAACCCGTCCGCCTCGGCCGTGAGGGCCTTGCCGGTCTCGGCCAGGCCCCGCATCCGCGGGAGCAGCGAGGCGTCCTTGGTGCGCCCGTACTCTTTCGAGAGCGCGTTCTGGTCGGCCCGCGCGGACTCTGACCGGGTGAGGCTCTCCCGCCACCTGACGTCAGTGCTGAGGACCTCGTCGACCAGGGCAGGATCTCCCTCCCCCTTGAGCGTCACCGCGCGCCTGACCGCCTCCGGGTTCTTCCTGATGAACTCCAGGGAAAGCATCCAGCGGGCCCTCGCTAGTGTCCCGGAACCAAAGTTCGTGATAAAAGGAGGGAGTCGCCGACGGCTCCCACAACGAGGTTCACGTCATGCCCCGAGGCCGACCTCACAAAGCCCCTCTGGTGGTCCTCGACGAGGACCGCGGGGAGCTGGTCGGATGGACCAGACGATCCAAGTCGAGCAACGGATTGGCCCAGCGTGCCCGCATCGTCCTGCGCTGCGCCGACGGGCTCTCCAGCAGCCAGGTGGCGGGCGAACTTCGCATCACCAATCAGACCGTCTGCAAGTGGCGCTCCCGCTACATCCAGCGCGGTCCGGCGGGGCTCCTCGACGAACCCCGGTCGGGTGCCCCCCGCGCCGTCAGCGATGAGCAGGTGGAGGCGGTGCTGACGATGACCCTGGAGGAGATGCCGCGGGCGGCCACGCACTGGAGTACCCGCAGGATGGCCGAACAGAGCGGGCTCAGCCACACCACGGTGCGCCGGATCTGGGGTGCCTTCGGCCTGCAGCCGCACCGGGTCGAAAGCTTCAAGCTCTCCAACGACCCCCAGTTCATCGAGAAGGTACGCGACATCGTCGGCCTCTATCTGAACCCGCCGGAAGCCGCTCTCGTGCTCTGCGTCGACGAGAAGGCCCAAATTCAGGCTCTGGATCGCACCCAGCCCGTCTTGCCTCTGGCTCCCGGGATGGCGGAGCGGCGTACCCATGACTACCGGCGTCATGGCATCACCTCCCTCTTCGCCGCTTTCAACGTCGCCACCGGCAGCGTGATCGGAGAGACCCATCGTCGCCACCGCTCGACCGAGTTCAAGAGCTTCTTGGAGCGCATCGAGAAAGAGGTGCCGGCAGACCTGGACGTCCATCTGGTCTTCGATAACTACGGCACCCACAAGACCGACCTGATCAAGCGCTGGCTCCTCCGCCACCCTCGCTTCCAGGTCCACTACACGCCTACCTACAGCTCCTGGATCAACCAGGTCGAGCGCTGGTTTTCCACCTTCACGGAGCGCCAGCTTCGCCGCGGAACTCACCGCAGCACCCGCGCCCTGGAAGACGCCATCCGGCTTTACCTGGCCGTCTATAACGAGAAGCCCAAGCCCTTCGTGTGGGTGAAAACCGCTGACCAAATCCTCGATAGCGTTCGCCGATTTTGTCTGCGAACCTCTGTTCCAGGACACTAGAGGCTGGAGGGTTTCCTGTTCCTATTCAGATGTGGTCCTCGTTTGTAGGAAACCTGGGTAGCTAGGGCAGGATCTCGGTCTTGCCGTTGACCTTCAGTTCGGCGACGAGCTCCCGGATCAGGACTTTCGCCTTCTGCGGTTCGCCGCTGGTGAGGAGCTGTTCGAGTCGATCGGCGACGTGGGCGAGATCGGCCGCCGTGGGCGCTTGTGCGGCCTCGCGGGGCGTCGTGACCGTGAATTCCGCGCGTTGGGTGTGGAGGTCGTCGAGTCGGGTTTGGAGGCGGGCGAGGCGGGCTTCGCAGCGTTCGGGTGAGAGCTTG
>JBOHUY010000058.1:0-23757 GCA_050735015.1 Candidatus Dormibacterales bacterium
GCCAGCGGAAGGCCTCCATGGCGGAGAACATGGCCGTGGAGGCGGGCAGGCCGGTCCGCCGCCTCATGCGCGCGATCAGCTCGTGCATGAAGGCCGCCCCCCGGCTGGCCACCGGCGGCGCGCCCGCGTGGATGACCATGCCCACGTGCCGTTTGGCCAGGTAGGCGGCCGCCTCCTCGATCTGGGCCAGGTTCTTGTCGTACTCGTCGGCGCGCCAGTCCGAGATGGGAGCGCTCAACCCCAGCAGCCCCACACCGTCGGGGGCCACGCGGTAGAAGTCGTAGACGGTGTTGCCCAAAGAGCCGGGGGAGATGTACCCGATCCGCATCCGCCATCCGAACATTCACCTACCCCCTTTGAGGCCGGCGTCGCGAAAGGCGCGGCACGCGGAACGCGCCCTTTGCGATCGGTCCAGTCTAAGTCCGCGGTCTCGCCGACCAGCATCGTTTGCGGCATATGGACACATAGCGCCACGGCTTGTCGGGCAGGGCCGCCGGGAACGGCCCCGGCCACCTTCCAAGCCGCGCCCTGGGCGGTGGGCGAGCGGTCCCCCGCGAAGGCATGTCATGAGTCCAGAAGCCCCCGGTTGTGCGCCTGCTGCGCACGCGCGGACACGACCTGGGCGGCGACCAGGCGCCGCGCCGCCTGGGAGGCGACGCGCTCGGGTTCCTGCCTCGACCAGTCGCGCAGGAAGGCGATCAGCTGCAGCTGCAGCGGGGAGAACCTCTTGCGCGGGTTGTGCACCAGGTAGAAGGGCCTCGCCTCTGAGAAGCCGCGCACGCGCAGCTGGCTCAGCGTGCCCGCCTCGATCTCCCGGTCGACACTGCACTTGAAGACGACGGCCATGCCCAGCCCGGAAGCCACAGCCTGCTTCAGGCCCTCGACGTTGCCCAGCCTCAGGATGATGTTGGGCTCCTCCACGCCCAGGCTCCCGAGACGGTCGTCGAAGGCCAGCCGGCGCGAGATGGAGACGAAGGGGACCTCCCGAAGGTCCTCTTTGTCGATCGTCCGGCGCCGCGCGAGCGGGTGCCGGGGGGAGCAGATGAGGAGCGTGGGCTCGTAGCTGAAGACCTCGCTCTTGAGGGGCGGCGGCGGCTCCGACCCGGCGACTATGGAGAAGTCGTACCGGCCCTGCTTGGTGTGCTCGCAGACGTCCACGGCGGCGCCCACGTCGAGCGAGATCCTGGCGTCCGGATGGCGGAGCTTGAAGTCGGCCAGGCGCTCGGGGAGCATGTAGGCGCCGGGGCTTTCGGTGGCGCCCACCGCGACCGAGCCGGCGTCGGCCGAATTCATGAGCCTGACCATGTTCTTGGTGTCGTCGGTGGCGCGGAGGACCTCCAGCGCCCAGTCGAAGACGACCTTGCCGGCCTCGTTGAGGAGCATGCGCCTTCCCTGCTGGTAGAAGAGCTGGGCGCCGAAGAACTCCTCCAGGTCGCGGACGTGCCCGCTGACCACGGGCTGACTGACGAAAAGCTCCTGGGCGGCCAGGGTCAGCGACTGGCGTTCCACGACCTCCCGGAAGATGCGCAGCTTGTGCAGGGTGGGATCCAACTCAGACCTCCCGGCCGGTGGGGCCGGCCCGGGGGCCCGAAGGCGCCCTCATGGACGCTCCGGGGCGCCCCCCCGGCACGCGCGGGTGGGTTGGGGAGCCGGTCCCCAAAGGACCGGCTCCCTTGCGGTCAGACGACCTTTTCACCACGTCCCGCCGAGACGCCGGCGCGCGGCCACGTTCCTACTCGGTCCCGGGGCCGATGCCGGGGGCGAGGGCCTGGGCCGTGATGTTGGCCAGGACCGTCGTGTTGCCCTGGGCGTCGGTGCGGACGACCTGGTAGGGGCCGGTGACCGAGTGGCTGGGGGTGAAGGTCATGGGGCCGCCGACCCCGTAGTACTTGATCTGCTTGCCTTCCTTGATCAGCTTGTACCCGTCCGCGTAGCTGTAGACGGCGGTGTGCCCGGCGGCCGGGTCGGTGACGTTGGTGACGTCCTTGACGTACACGCTGGGGTCGGTGGAATGGGCCTGGTCCATGGCCAGGCAGGCCACCACCAGGCTGTCGAAGAAGTGGGGTGCGTAGACGGCGGGGGTGGCGCCGAACTTGGCCTTGAAGTCGCTCAGGAAGGCCGTGCCGGCGGCGTCGTTGACGGCCAAGGCGGGGATGGCGGAGGTCAGGTGTGCCTCCGCGAAGCTGGCCCCCAGGGCCTGCACGTACTGGCCGGTGGCGGTGAAGTCGCTCCCGATGAGCGGGATGCCGGCCCCGCCCTGGTGCTGCCAGGCGCCCGACCACGCACCCGCGTCGCTGGCGGTGGTCATCTGGAAGAGCACGCCGTCGGGGTGGGAGTTGACGACGTCGGCCACGTAGCCGGCGTAGGAGGTCACGTTGATGGGGACCGAGACGTTGGCGACGATGGTCATGCCCTCGTGCTCGGCCATCGCCTTCATGGACGGGACCAGGTCCTGCGAGCCCTGGTCGGAGCTGAGCGCGATGGCGATCTTCTGGTAGCCCTTGAGGTGGGCGGCGTAGACCATGGCGGCGCCCACGAAGGCGTCGGAGGGGCCGCTGCGGAAGCTGTAGGCCCAGTGCTGGGCGCTGTAGACGCCGGGGGTCCCGATGTAGGTGAAGTTGACCATCTTGGCCTGCTCCATGATGGGGAGGGCCGTCTGGTAGCTGTTCACGTCGGGACCGATCACAAGGCTCAGGTTGTCGCTGGCGAGGGCCTTGCGAAGGCCGGTGGCGGTGTCGACCGGGTCGGGGCCGTCGACCTCGTCGATGTTGATGTGGTGGCCGTCGCAGCCCCCCGCGGCCTCAATCTGCTGGGCGGCCAGCTGCAGCCCCTGCAGCTTGGCGGGCCCGAGCGAGGCGCGGGCGCCGCTGAACTCGGCCAGGAGCCCCACGTTGACGGTGCCGCTGGGGCCCGAGGAGCCGGACGGCGCCGCCGCGCCACCGCACGAGGCGGCGCCCAGGGCCATCAACGCGAAGCCCCCGACGGCGGGGGACCTCAGGACCCCTGGCAGCTTGATGGCCGGTCTTCCGGACGCTTCAGCCATTGGTAACCTCCTCCGAACGCCTGTATGACGGCGGCCGGGCGACGCCGCCGTCATCAGTTGCCGACACGGTGGACTCGGATCCCAGAAACAGCCGTTCCAGCTCCCCGTCGCCCCCCAGGCTTGCCGGCGCCCCGTGCGCCCGAACACGACCACCGGCGAGCACGTAGACGTGGTCGCTGTGGTCCAGGGCCGCCTTCACGTTCTGCTCGACCACCCCGATCGCGAGGCCGTCGCCGGCCAGCCGGGCAAGGTAGCCCCAGACCGACTGCGCGAGGGCCGGCGAGAGGCCGGCCGTGGCCTCGTCCAGGAAGAGGACGCTGGGATTGCTCATCAGCGCCCGGCCGATCGCGACCATGTTGCGCTGGCCCCCGCTGAGCTTGCCCGCGGGCCTGCCCAGGATCGGGTGCAGGTCCGGGAAGAGAGCGAAGACCCTCTCGTCCACGCCCCCCGCCCGCACATAGGTCCCGATCTCGAGGTTCTCGCGGACCGTGAGTCGGGGGAAGACGTTGGAGAGCTGGGGGACGTAGGCGACCCCCTCCCGGACCAGCGAGCGCGGGCTCATCCTGTCGAGCTCGCGGCCGTCGAGGGCGACGCGCCCCTCGAAGAGCCTGGCCTGGCCGAAGAGGGACTTTATGAGCGTCGACTTGCCGGCCCCGTTGGGGCCGATGATGGCGGTCACCTTGCTGGACTGGAAGGTGGCGGAGACGTCGAAGACGATCTCCTGGGCCCCGTAGCCCGCCGTGACGTTCCGCAGCTCGATACTCAAGCGCTCAGCCCCCGAAGTAGGCGGCCACCACGCGGGGGTCGCGGCGGAGGTTGGCGAGCGAGTCCCGGGCGATCTGCTTGCCCAGGGCCATGACGACGGCCGTCGAGCACAGCCGCTCGACCTGCTCCAGCCGGTGCTCGACCATGAGGATGGTGAGGCCCATGTCGCGGTTGAGCGACAGCAGCCAGTCGCCCAGCTTCCGCCGATTGGCGGGGCTGACACCCGCGAAGGGCTCGTCCAGAAGGAGCATCTTGGGCTCCCCCAGGAGGGTCCGGGAGAGCTCCACCAGCCGGCGCTGGCCGCCCGAGATCTCGCTCGCGTAGGACTGCGCGACGGGGGTCAGATGGAACTCCTCCAGCACCTCGTCGGCGCGCCTGACGTGCGTGGCCTCCTCGCCTCCCCAGCCCCCCAGCACCGCCCAGAGAAGGCGCTCGCCCTTCTGCCCCGGTGCCGCCGCCATCAGGTTGGAGAGGACCGTGAGGCGGTCGAAGACCCGGCTCACCTGGAAGGAGCGGACCAGTCCCCGGCGCGCGACCTTGAACATGGGCAGCCGGCTGATGTCCTCCCCCCCGAAGCGGATGGTCCCGCGATAGCCGTTGATCTGCCCGGAGATGCAGTCCAGGAGCGTGGACTTGCCGGCCCCGTTGGGTCCGATGAGGCCCACGAACTCGCCTCCCATGACATCGAAGCTGACCCCGTCGACGGCCTGCACCCCCCCGAAGGAGTGCGCCACCGACTCCACGCGCAGGAGCGGCGCCTCCCGGGGCCCGGGGTCCCGCGCCAGCTCGGCCGCGCCTGCCTCAATCAACCGGGGGCACCGGGGTGGGGGCCGTCCGCCGGTGGGCGGCCCTCAGGAGAGAGCTCCGGGCGACGCGGTAGCCCGCCTTCGGCTCCGGCAGCAGGCCGTAGGGCCGCCACCACAGCATGGCCAGAACGATCAGGCCCAAAAAGAGCGTCTGGATGGCGGGCAGGAGCTCGTTCCTGCCGCCCAGCACGGGGAGGTACTTGCTGCCCTCGATCAGGAGGTCATAGATGACGAGCGATCCCACCACCCCCCCGATCGTCCAGCCACGACCGCCCACGATCACGGCCGCCAGGACCAGGAAGGTCTCGTTGGGCTGCCACGCCTCGGTGTTCCAGGCCCCCAGGAAAAGGACCGTCAGCCCCCCCGCCAGGCCCGCCGCCAAGCTCCCGAGGGCGAAGGCGGACATCTTGAGGACGAGCGGGTTCTTGCCCAGCGCCATGGCCGCGGTCTCGTCCTCCCGCACGGTCCGCCAGGCCCTTCCCAGGGGCGACCGCTCGAGGCGCCAGGTGAAGGCAAGGATGGCGGCCAGGGAGAGAAGGCTGATGCCCAGGAAGACGAGCTGGAAGTCGGACTGCGAGAGCTGGCTCTCCCAGGGCCCGGGGACGTTGACCAGCCCGATGTAGCCGTTGAAGATCCTGGGCTCGTCGTTGATGACGGTGAGCAGCCCGTAGCCGATGGAGGTGAGCGCGACGGCCATGTACCAGACCGAGACCCGGCTGAAGATCATGATCCCCAGGAACGCCCCGCAGGCGACCGTGACGGCCATGCCGAAAAGGAGGTCCCAGGGGAACACCCACCCGAACCCGCCGATGTAGGTGATGTAGCCGTGCGAGGGCGAGGGGGGCAGCGCGGCGATGCCGGTCGCGTAGGCCCCGATGGCGAGCAGCACGATGTAGGCCAGGTTCAAGAGGCCCGCGGTTCCGAACTGCACGTTGAGCCCGATCACGGTGATGGCGTTGATGGCGGCAAGGATGGCCAGCGTCACCACGTAGAACTCGACCAGGTTCACGGGGCTCAGGCCTCCCGCAATGAGGGGTGGCGGCCCCCGCCCAGGATTCCCTGGGGGCGCAGGATGACCATCAGGATCATCCCGGCGAAGATCACCGCCGTGGAGATGGCCGGCGTGACCACGATGGAGCCGAGGGCGGCGAAGACTCCGATCAGGATGCCCGCCACGAGCGCCCCCACCGGACGGCCGATCCCCCCGATCACGACCGCCGGGTAGATGAGATAGAGGAAGCTGTCGCCGAGGGTGACGTCGAAGGCCCGCACCTGGAGGGCCAGGATCACGCCCGCCAGGCCGCCCATGAAACCGCTGATGGCCCAGGTGATGTTGGTGATGCGAGGCGTGTCAAGCCCGCAGGCGGCCGCCAGGCTCCGGTTGTCCGAGACCGCGCGCATGGACCGGCCGATGCGCGTGAAGTGGAGCAAGACCTCGAGGCCGACCATGCAGGCGGCCGCGATGAGCACGAACAGGAGCTGGTCCACCCCCACCGAGAGGCCCCCGATCAGCAGCTGCCGGTCGGTCCCGGGGCGCAGCTCATATGTGTTGGGCCCCCAGCCGACGATGTAGATCTGGTTGAGCATGAACCCGACCAGGAAGGTCACGATGAGGACCGTGAACGGGTCGCGGGCCCGTCTTGCGAACCTGGCGAACACGGCCAGGTTGAGAGCAACCCCCAGGGCGGCCGTCAGAACCCCCGCGATCGCCATCGCCAGCCAGACGTTGAGCCCGGCCACGGACACATTGACCATGAGGGCCACGAACGCGCCGAAGGTAAGCAGCTCTGTGTAGCCGAAGTTGAGGTAGTTGGTCACCCCGAACTGAAGGGTCAGGCCCACGGCGGCGAGCGCGACGACCGCCGACTCGACCGCGCCCAGAATGAGGATCGGGACGGCCTGTTCCATCAGCCGAGAACCCCGCGGAGTGCCGTGAGGCCTGGCGCGAGAAGGGGACGCGGCGTCCCCGCTGCGGCCGCGCCTACGTCAGGGCCGAAGTCGAATGTCGGGCGCTGGGAGGCCGGGTCGCAATTCACGAATCCAGGCACCGAGGCGCCGCTGCTGGTGCCCATCTCGGGCCTTCCGAGAACACCTCTGGGGTGAGTTTCGAGTCGCATCTCCACGAGCCCACAACTCCGCTGAAACAGCCGCGCCCGACAGGTGCCGCGAGTCTAGTGCAGGGCTCTAGACTATGGCAAGACCATTTTGAGCTATCGTAGGATAGGCCTGAGCCTATAGCCGACGGGGACTACATCGCGCACGGCAGGACACCACGCCTCCCCCCGCGTGAGGCGCAGATCGACGGCGAAGAGATCCCCTCCCCGGACAGCTCATGGTCATGTCCGCGGTTCCCTCTGCCCTCGCGGGCACCGTCGGGGAGCTTGCCGTGGTCGAGGCGATGGTGCGGCGGTTGTGATGAAGTAGCAAACTGGGTGGGTTTCCCATGCCCACGGTGACCGTGCGCGAAGGGTCGCGCAGGAGGTCGAGAATCGCAACGCCTCGGGAGGCGAGGTTGCGCCGGAGCTGGCACTGAGTTGAGGCGCCTGCGTCGCAGCCTCGCCCGCGCCCGGCAGGCTCGGGCGTCGGCGCAGGGTTAGAAAGACGCGGCTCTCGGGCGGCCGCCCCGGGTCAGACGCACGAGCCGGCGGTGCTCGGGGGGCGGCACCGGCACCCGCCGCTGCCGCCTGCCCTTGGCCTGGGTGACCCGCAAGAGGTGCTGGCGGTCGCGCTGAATCAGGTCCGGGACCCGGAGCCCGAGCGGCTCCGAGGCCCGAAGCCCGGTGTCGGCGAGGACGCGGACGATGAGCTTGTCGCGCTCGGTCTGGGCAGTGTCCTCCAGGAGCTCGATCTCCAGCACCGGGTGGGGAAGCCTCGGAAAAACCCCCGATCTATCTTGGAGATCGGCCCGTTTGCTCGATTCAGCGAGCCGTGGGAACCCTACTCGTCCTCGATCTGGTTGAACATGAGGCTGTCCTGGATCTCGTAGAGCGCATCCATCGCCTCCGGGACGGAGGTGACGGTGCGCTGGTCGACCTCCTGGGCAGCCGGCTTGGCGTCGACGATGAGTCGGTCGACAGCCTCGATCAGCGGCCGCGGCAGCTGGCGCTCCTCGGCCAGGTTGAGCATCTCGAGCTCCTCCAGCAGCTTGTCGATGTACCGCATCTTGCGCCTGCGCGCGTACTTGACCTCGCGTATCCTGCGCTCCCGCTCGGTCATCTGGTCGATAGCGGCGCAAGCCTCTCGAATCATCTCGCTAAGCCCTCAGACGAACGTTTTGACGCCTTGCAGCAAGGCCATTCTACCCCGCACAGAACTTTTGTCAACGGTGTTCTTGAGAAATCCGAGGTGGGGGCCGGACCCTGTGCTACCATCCCGCCAGCCTCAGAGCTGCCATGGCCTCGATGATCTCCGGCCGATCGACGCGGATGGAAGTGCTCGAGCTTCTCAAGAGGAAGCGCGCCGCCGCCGCGGAGACGATCAGCGCGGAGCTGGGTGTGACCCCCAACGCCGTCCGGCAGCACCTCACCAACCTCGAGCGCGAGGGCTTTGTCAGGAGCGAGTCGCAGCGCAACCCGAGGGGGCGACCCTCGCTCATCTTCTCGCTGACCGAGCGGGCGGACTCCGTCTTCCCCAAGCGGTACGGACAGCTCGCCACCATGGTCCTGACCGAGGTCCAGGAGATGGGAGGCCCCCAGGCGCTGGACGAGGTCTTCGAGCGCGTGGCCCACCGGCACGCCGACGCCATCTCCCCCGGCATGGAAAGCCTCTCGTTTGATGAGAAGCTGGACCGCGTGGTGGAATGGATCGGTCGCGCGGGGACGCTGGCCGACCGTGCCGAGGGCCCGGACGGGATCACGGTCAGCATCCACAACTGCCCTTTCCGGAACACCGCCCTCAAGTTCCCCCAGGTCTGCACGATCACGCCTCACCTGCTCTCGAGCCTGCTCGGCGTCCCCGTCTCCCAGGACCGCTCCATCCATCGCCGGGACACTCACTGCTCGTTTGTCCTCCAGCGCCCTCCCGCCGCCGGCGCTGACTAGCGCCCAGGCCCGGGAGGCGGACCGCCACACCGCCGAGCTGGGCGTCCCCGTGGAGTGGCTCATGGAGGCCGCCGGCTGGGCCTGCGCGCGGCGGTGCCGCGGCCGCACCGCGGTCGTCTGCGGGAGGGGCAGCAACGGGGGCGACGGGCTGGCGGCGGCGCGCCACCTCCACAGGTGGGGCCTTCTGACCTCCGTCTGTTGCGCAGACCCCGAGCGCCTGGAGGGCGCCGCCGCCCGGGAGGCGGAGGCCCTCAATCGCCTGGGGGTGCCCATCTCGCGGGAGCTCCGGCTGGGGGGGGCCGAGGTCGTCCTCGACGCCCTCTTCGGGACAGGCCTCTCGCGTCCGCCCGCGGGCGAGGACGCCGAGTGGATCCGCGCTGTCAACTCCTCGCGCAAACGCATCATCTCGGTCGACCTCCCCTCCGGGGTCGACGCCGACACCGGCAGGGCCTACGACCCCGCCGTGCGGGCCACCGAGACGGTCACCCTGGGGCTCCCCAAAAGAGGCCTTTTCGAGATGGAAGGAGCGGCTCTTGCAGGACGCGTCCTGGTCGCCGACATCGGGATTCCGGGCGAGGCCTACGCGCGCGCCGGCGTGGTGGTGGCGGAGAGCCTCTTCGCGGGGGGGGAGCTCCTGGATCTGGAGGCCGGGGCCGGATGATGGCGCACGTGACGTGGGACCGCGGGGTGCACCTGCCCGAGCAGGGACTGTGGCTCGACCCGGGCGTGGTCAAGAGCCTGGCCTTCGTCTCGCACGCGCACCAGGACCACGTGCGCCGCCACGAGCGCGCGCTCCTGACGCCCACGACCTGGCGCCTGGTCCCGCCCGCCCGCCGACCGCGCTCCGCCCTCCTGCTGGAGACCGGCGGATCGACGCGGCTGGGCGGCGCCACGGTGACGCTCTCGCCCGCCGGGCACATGGCCGGCTCCGCCCTGGCGCTGATCGAGCACGACGGTGCCCGCCTTCTCTACACGGGCGATCTCCGCCTCCGAGCGCCCGAGGGGCGCACGGCCATCCCGGCGGCCGACGTCCTGGTCGTGGAGAGCACCTACGGCCGTCCCCACTTCCTCTTCCCCGAGCCCGCCGAGGTGGTGGAGGGTATCGCGCGCTGGTGCCGGCTGGCGCTGGCCGCGGGGGTGACGCCAGTCCTCTTGGGGCACGCCCTCGGCAAGGCGCAAGAGCTCATGGTCCGCCTCGCCCCCTACGGCTTCACGTTCGCCCTCGACGCCCGGTGCATGCCCTACGCCGACGCCCACCGCGAGATGGGGCTGAGCCTGCCCGACTACGTGGCGCTCGACGAAGACGTGGAGCCGGGTCGGGTCGTGATCGCTCCTCCGGCGGGCCGGGCCTCGGTCCGCCGCCTGGCCCGCCGCCACCGCGTCGCCATGGTCTCGGGCTGGGCGCTGGAGGAGACCTTCTGGCGCCGCACGGGCGCCGAGATCGCCTTCCCGCTCTCGGACCACTGCGACTTCCAGGACCTGGTCGAGGTGTGCCGGCTGAGCGGGGCCTCCCGCGTCTACACGGTCCACGGCTTCGCCGAGGACCTGGCGCGGCACTTGAGGAAGCGGGGCGTTCGGGCCTGCGCCCTGGCCGCCGCGGAGCAGCTCGATCTCGGCTTGGCCTGAGGCGGGGGTCTGGGCGGCACCGCCCTCGTCTGCTCCTCTGGCAGGACCATCTTGCCGGCCTCCGAGACCTGGAAGGCGGGACCGCTCGCCGGCGAAGAGGGCGCGGTGAGGGCGTCGGGCAACTGACGGCCAGCGCAGGTCGAGGCGCCGCCGCCCGGCGGCCGGCACTCAGGCAGAACAGCGCGGTGGCAAGGGCAACGGCGAGCACCTCACAGCCGTCCTTCTATCGCCATCCTCACGACAGCGAGAAGATGGTTACGTTGGCCATCCACCCCACCAGCAGGCAGCAGGCTGCGCCGCCCGGGCGGGGCCTGGTCCCTTCCTCGCACTTCGCCGGCCTGGCGCCCGACTACGACCGCCTCCGGCCGCTGGGCGCGGGTGGGGCCCGGCGGGCCGCCATGTTACTCGATCGCTGCCCGGTGCCGGCAGGCGGGGCGGTCCTGGAGGTGGGATGCGGAAGCGGCCGCCTCCTGGAGCTGGTAGCCCGCCTGGCCCGGGCCGCCACCGCCCTGGGCGTCGATCCCGAGCCGGCCATGCTCGCCCGCTCCGCCCGCCGCGGCCTGGAGGTCCGGCCCGGCGCGGCCGAGGGCCTGCCCCTTCCGTCGGGGTCGGTGGACCTCGCCTACATGCACCTCGCCCACCACCTGGCGAGAGATCCCGCGGCGGCCGCCCGCGAGCTGGCCAGGGTCATCCGTCCGGCCGCGCACGCGGCCGTCTGGAGCCTCACACCCGAGCATGTCGAGGCCTTCCACCTCAACTCCTACTTCCCTTCTCTGCCGGGCGTCGACCTGGCCCGCTTCGCGGCCCCCGAGGCGATCGCCCGGGACCTCCTGGAGGCGCGGCTCGAGCCCGTGCTGGAGCAGGAACTGGTGGTGCGGAGGCGCACCACCAAAAGGCGGCTGGCGGCCGCCGTCCACGCCCGCTACATCTCCACCCTGGCCCTCATTCCGCCGGAAGAGCTGGAGGCGGGCGCGGAGCGGCTTTCCCGAGAGGCGGCCCTCGACCCGCGCGGCCAGGTCGTCTACGAGCAGAGGTGGTGCCTTGTCTGGGGACGGCGGCCCACCGGCCGGGGGCGCCTCAGCGGTGGGCCCAGCCCGCCCGGCTCATGGCCGCCCGCAACTCGCCGTCCGCGGCCGCCTGTGCGGTCATCCGCCCCAGCAGGCGATCGACCCAGGCGCCCGCCTCCATCTCCGGGGTGAGGCGCAGCCGCCCCCGCCTGAGCCGGGCCCTGAAGACCTCCCCCGCCGCTGCCATCGTGACCTGCTTGACGGGGCCCCGGCCCACCATCCCCGACCTCTTCACGGCGGCGCCGGGCAGCCTTTCGGCCAGGTAGTCGAGCAGGCCGGGCGAGGCCTCCCCGCCGGGCAGGGGGGCGTGGCAGAAGACGCAGGCGCCTCCCACGGGCAGGGCCGGGGCGGCGCAGACCTGGCACCTCACGGGCCGCCTCTTGCGCGCGGGCGCGGGAGGGCTGCGGCGGGGGGCGCAAGGCCGTCGAGCGAGATCGACATCCTCATCGCGGGCTGGCGCCCGGCCGGGGCCGGGCGCCACTTACCATAACCTACCCCTCGTGCTCGAGTTCGCCCGGACCGCCGACGCCATCGGCGCCACCCGCTCCAAGCTCGAGAAGATCCGGCTCCTGGCCGGCTACCTGCGCGGGCTCTCTCCAGCCGACCTGCGCCGGGCCTCGGTCTACCTGACCGGGCGCGCGCTGCCCGCCGCCGACCCCCGCGTCCTGGGCCTCGGGTGGGCCGCCATCGCGCGCGCCGTCGCCGGGCTGGCCGGGAAAAGCGCCCCCCAGCTGGCGGAGTCGTACCTCGTCCACTCGGACCTGGGGGACTGGACGGCCGAGGCCCTCGGGGGCAGGACGGCGCCCCAGGACGTGAGCCTGGCCGAGGTCGAAGGGGCGTTCGACGAGATCGTCCAGGCACCCACCGCGGCCGCGCGCGTGGAGGTGCTCACCGGGCTCCTGCGCCGGCTCGATCCGGGCGCGGCGCGCTACGTGATCAAGGTCCTGGCAGGAGACCTTCGCATCGGGCTTTCGGGAGGCCTTTTGGAAGACGCCCTCGCGCTGGCCTTCGACGCCGACCCCGCCGCCGTGCGCCGAGCGCACATGGTCACCGGCGACGCCGGCGCGACCGCCGAGCTGGCGCTCCGGGGCGCCCTCGCCGAGGCCGCGGTGGCGCTCTTCACCCCTCTTCGGTTCATGCTCGCGAGCCCCGTCGCGGACGCCGCCGAGGCCATGGCCCGGGTCGCCGGGGACTCTGCCTGGACCGAGGAGAAATACGACGGCGTGCGCTGCCAGCTCCACGTGGGGAGCGGCCGGGCGGTGCTTTTCTCGCGTGACCTGCGGGAGACCACGGCGGCCTTCCCCGAGATCGAGGCGGGCGCCCGGGCCCTCGGCCATGACCTCGTCCTGGACGGCGAGATTCTCGGCCACCGCGAGGGGCGCGTGCTCCGCTTCTTCGAGCTTCAAAGGCGCCTGGGCCGTAAGCAGGTCCCCCCCGCGCTGACGGCCGAGGTGCCGGTCGTGCTGGTCGCCTTCGACCTCCTCTTCCTGGACGCCGAGGTGCTGCTGGAGCGCCCCCTGGAGGAGCGCCGGCGGCGCCTGGAGGGGCTGGGCCTGGCGCACCCCTTCCTCCTCTCCCGGATCGAGAGCGCCCAGGGCCCCGCCGAGCTCGACCGCATCTTCGAGGAGACAAGGGGCCGGGGCAACGAGGGCCTCATGATCAAGGACCCCGCCAGTGCCTACTCACCCGGCCGCCGGGGCCTGGCCTGGCTCAAGCTCAAAAGGCCCCTCGCCTCCCTCGACGTCGTCGTCACCGCGGTCGAGTGGGGGCACGGCAAGAGGCGGGGGGTCCTCTCCGACTACACCTTCGCGGTCCGCGACGAGGAGTCGGGCCGGCTGGCCGACGTCGGCAAGGCCTACACGGGGCTCACGGACGAGGAGATCGCCGCCATGACCCGGCACTTCCTGGACCGCGCCCTGGTCGACCAGGGCCGCCGCCTGGCCGTCCAGCCCGACACCGTGATCGAGGTCGCCTTCGACTCCATCCAGCGCTCCGCCCGGCACGAGAGCGGCTTCGCCCTCCGCTTCCCGCGCATCCTGCGCCTGCGCCCCGACAAGCCGGCCCGGGAGATCGACACCCTGGCCGGGGTGCGCAGCCTCTACGAGCGCTTCTACGGGGAGGCCGCCGCGCCCGCCCTGGCGGAGGTCGCCGAGACGGGGCGGGGCCCCGCCTCGTGAAGCTCACCTTCATGGGCACCGCCGGCGCCCGCTTCATGGTCGCGCGCCAGCTGGCCGCCTCCGGCGGCATCTACCTGGAGGAGGGGGCCACGCGCATGGCCCTCGACCCTGGCCCGGGCGCCGTCGTGCAGTACGCCAAGAGGAAGGTCGACCCGGCCCGGCTGAGCGCCATCCTGGTCAGCCACCGGCACCTCGACCACGCCGGCGACGTCAACGCCATGATCGAGGCCATGAGCGAGGGCGGGTTCCGGCCCCGGGGCAGGCTGCTGTGCCCCGCCGACGCCCTCGACGAAGACCCCGTCGTGCTGCGCTACCTGCGCGGGTTCGTCAAGGAGATCGTCCGCCTGGAGCCGGAGGCCTCGTACGAGGTCGGCGAGGTCTCCTTCACCACCTCCCCGCGCCACCCGCACGGGGTCGAGACCTACGGCTTCAGGTTCGGCGAGAGGCTGGGCTGGGTGACCGACTCCGCCTTCCACGAGCGCATCGCGGAAGAGCACCGGGCCGAGGTCATGGTCATCCACACCGTCCTGCTCGAGCGCCGCCCCGGCCTCCCCCACCTCTGCCTGGCCGACGCGGAGAGGATCATCGGCGAGGCGCGGCCCCGCCTGGCCGTGCTCACCCACTTCGGGATGGGCATGTGGCGGGCGCACCCGTGGGAGCTGGCCGAGAGCCTCACCCAGAAGCTGGGCCTCCAGGTGCGCGCGGCCCGCGACGGCATGTCCATCGATGTCTAGCCGGGGGACGCGTTGACCGGCGGCGAGTTCGCGGGCGAGCTCACGCGCGAGACCGCGCGGCTCCTCCCCGAGGGCCTGCGGGCCTTTCGGCACCGCCGCCAGGGGCGGCTGGTGAAGATCCACTATGGTGCCCCCGAAGTGCACTTCGAAGCCTGGCCGCACGCCCGCACGGGGAGGGTGGAAGTGGGCCTCCACCTGGAGGGGACGGCGGCCCTCAACCGGCGCGGGTTCGAGCTCCTGCGCTCCCGGATGGTCGAGATCAAGGGCGCGCTCCCGGAGGCCGAGCTGGAGCCGTGGGACCGGGGCTGGTGCCGGCTCTACCAGACGCTGCCCGCGCCGGCCCTGGACGCCGAGGTGGCCCGGCGCACGGCGGCCCTCATGGCCCGCTACGTGGAAGCCCTGCAGCCGCTCGTGGCCGAGATCCTCTCCGGGGCCGGGCCGGCGGGGCGAGGAGGTGACGCATGAGACCGGTGCGCGTGGACGAGGCGCTCCAGTTCTACATGGAGGGGCTCTTGCCCCGCCGCCACGCCGTCCTGGCCCGGATCGAGGAGGAGGCCGACGCCGAGCAGCTGCCCATCGTGGGCCCCCACGAGGGCGCCCTGCTGGGGGTCCTGGTCGCCCTGGCCGGGAGCCGGAGGATCCTGGAGCTGGGCACGGCGGTCGGGTACAGCGCCATCTGGATGCTGGAAGGCGCGCCCGCGGCCACGCTGGTCACCTACGAGAAAGACCCCCGTCGAGCCGCCCGCGCGCGCGCCAACCTGTCGGAGGCGGGCCTGGGCGGGCGCGCCCGCGTCGTGGAGGAGGACGCGCTCACCTCGCTGGAGGCCTCGGGCGAGCGCTTCGACGCCTGCTTCATCGACATCCTGACCTCCTTTTCCTCCGAAGCGGAGACCGAGCGCGCCTTCCGGGCCTGCCGCGACCACCTTGGCCGGGGCGGCCTTCTCATGGCCGACAACGTGCTCCGCCAGGGCGAGGTCGTCGCGCTCGACTCCCAGACCGCCCGCAACGCCGCCCACTACAACCGCCTGGCGGCGGACGAGCCGGGCCTCGAGAGCGTCGTCGTGCCCATCCGGGACGGGCTCTCGGTGGCCTTCCTGCGGGGCTGAGCCTCAGCCGGGAAGGGCGTCGCCCGAGGGTGGCGAGGGGCGGGCGTGGGGCCCCTCGATCCAGGCCCCGCCCCCGGCGGCGTACTCCTTCTTCCAGATGGGGACGGACTCCTTGAGGCGGTCGATCCCCCACTTGCAGGCGGCGATGGCCTCGGCCCGGTGGGGGCAGGACACCGAAACCACCACCGAGGCCTCGCCGATCTCGAGCCGGCCCACCCTGTGCACCATGGCCACGCGCGCCTGCGACCAGCGGCCGGCGATCTCGTCGACGATGGAGCGCATGCCCGCCTCCGCCATCTCCCGGTAGGCCTCGTACTCGAGGTGGGTGACCTCGAGGCCCCGGGAGCGGTCCCGCACCACGCCCGTGAAGGTGCAGATGGCGCCCGCCCCGGGGTCGGCCACGGCCGCCTCCAAGCGGCGGGCGTCGAGGGGCTCGTCGGTGATCTCGACGAGGGGCGCAGGCGCGCCTCCGCTCACGGGTGGGATGAAGGCCAGCTCGTCCCCCTCCCGGAGGACGGCGTCCCAGTCGCAGAGGTCGAGGTTGCGGGCCACCCGCAGCAGACCCTCATCCGCCTCCAGGCCCGGGTGCCGCTCGCGCAGACGGAGGTAGGCGTCACGCGCCGTCGCCCCCTCCTCCAGCCGGAGGGTGAGGGCCTGCTCGCCCGCCTCCTCGCGCAGGCGCGCGAAGAGCCGGACGCGGACCTCCAGGGCCGCCCTCACGCCGTCACCACGAAGGGCGGCCGCGCTCAGCCGGCCAGGTCCGACTCGCCGGCCCGAAGTCGCTCGAAGTTCTTCTCGAACATGCCCCTCAGGATGGCGCCCTGCCTGTCGTAGGCCCCCACGTCCGGCCAGCCCGCCCGCGGGTCGAGGACCTGGGCGGGGACGCCGGGGACGCTGACGGGCACGTGCAGCCCGAAGATGGGCTCGACGCGCGTCTCGACGCTCTCCAGCCGGCCCTCCAGGACCGCGTTCACGATGGCCCTCGTGTGCGCGATGGAGATCCTGTCCGAGGGCCCGCGCGCGCCCCCGACCCAGCCCGTGTTGAGGAGCCAGACCTGGGCGCCGTGCGCGAGCACCCGCTCGACCAGCATGTCTGCGTAGGCCTCCGGGTGGAGGACCAGGAAGGGGGCGCCGAAGCAGGCGCTGAAGGTCGGCTCGGGGTCGGTCACGCCCCGCTCGGTGCCCGCCACCTTGGCCGTGTACCCGCTCAGGAAGAAGTAGCGGACCTGCTCTTCGTCGAGGCGCGAGACGGGCGGCAGCACCCCGAAGGCGTCGGCGGAGAGGAAGAGCACGTTGCGGGGGTGGCCGCCGATGCCGGTCGGGTCCGCGTTGGGGATCGACTCCAGCGGATAGGCGGACCTCGTGTTCTCGGTCAGGCGGTCGTCGTCGTAGTCGGGGAGCCTTGTGTCGGGGTCGAAGACCACGTTCTCCAGCACGGTCCCGAAGCTGTTGGTGGCGGCGTAGATCTCGGGCTCCGCCTCCTCCGAGATGCGGATCGTCTTCGCGTAGCAGCCGCCCTCGAAGTTGAAGACGCCCCTGTCGCTCCACCCGTGCTCGTCGTCGCCGATGAGGCGGCGCGTGGGCTCCGAGGAGAGCGTCGTCTTGCCCGTCCCGGAGAGGCCGAAGAAGAGGGCGACGTCACCCTCTGGGCCCACGTTGGCAGAGCAGTGCATGGGCATCGAGCCCTGCTCGGGCATGAGGTAGTGGAGGGCCGAGAAGATGCACTTTTTGACCTCGCCCGCGTACCGCGTGCCCCCGACCAGGATCATCCGCCGCGCCAGGTGCACGAGGATGAAGGTCTCGGAGGCGGTCCCGTCCACGGCCGGGTCGGCCATGAAGGAGGGCAGCGCGATGACGGTGAAGTCGGGCTCGAAGCTGACCAGAGCCTCGGGCTCGGGGCGCCTGAAGAGGTTGTGGACGAAAAGGCTGTGCCAGGCGAACTCGGTCACCATGCGGACGCGGAGCCTGTAGCGGGGGTCGGCACAGGCGTGCACGTCCTTCACGTAGACCTCGTTGCGGGAGCAGAACTCGATCATCCGCTCCAGGACGCCCTGAAACTGCCGCTCCGATATCGGGCGGTTGACCGGTCCCCACCAGATCCTGCCCTCGGAGCTCTTCTCCTTGACGTAGAACTTGTCCCCGGGGGACCGGCCGGTGAACTTGCCCGTCTCCGCCGCCAGCGCGCCGGTGGCCAGGATGGAGGCTTCGCCCCCTCTCACCGAATGCTCGTAGAGCTCGGCCGGCGAGAGGTTGAACCAGGTCTTGACGGGCGAGTCGACCCCCACGTGGCCGAGTACCGGCCTTGTCTCCAGCTGCATGGCTGCTCCTTCTACGGCTTCGCGCCTTTCCCCTTCCTGTCCCTGCCTGCCTCGATCATACGGTCCCGCCCTCCTGTGCCACCGCTCGACCACGCCCGGCGCGGCGCCGCTGGCGCCCCGAGACGTAGTCGACGAGGATGTACTGCCCGAGCCTTTCCGGGGAGACGAAGAAGGCCCGGCCCCGGTTGACACGCGTCATCTGGTTGATGAACTCGGTCAGGTAGGGACCCCGCTCGAGCATGAAGGTGTTGATGGTGATGCGGTCGCGCGTGCAGCGCTGCGCCTCCTTGAGCGTCTCCTGGATGGTCCGGAAGGTGGGCGGGTAGGCGAAGTACACGCGCCCGTTGTCGAGGTGGGCGGTGGGCTCGCCGTCGGTGACCATGATGATCTGCCGGTTGCCGCGGTGCCGGGCCAGAAGGCTGCGCGCGAGCTGGAAGCCGTGCTGCATGTTGGTGCCGTAGACGTAGTCGTTGAGGGTGATCTGCGCGAGGGTGTCCGGGCGCAGCTCGACGGCGTGGTTGCTGAAGCCGATCACGTAGAGGTGGTCGCGCGGGTACTGGCTGCGGATGAGGGCGTCGAGGGCGATGGCCACCTTCTTGGCGGCCAGAAAGCAGCCGCGCAGGAACATGGACCGGCTCATGTCGACCATGAGCACCGTCGAGGCCTGGCTGGTGTGCTCCGTGCGCCGGACCACGAAGTCCTCCCCCGACATGCGCACCGGCACCCGGGGCCCCTCGCGTTGGAGGGAGTTGAAGAGCGTCTCGCGGAGGTCGACCAGGAAGGGATCCCCGTGCTCGTAGGGCTTGAGCTCGTCGGCGGCCTCCGAGCCGAGCCCGGCGTCGGCCACCGCATGCTGCCCGGCGCGGGTCTTGCGGAGCTGGTCGAAGATCTCCCGGAGGGCGCCCTGGCCGATCCTCCGCATGCCCCGCGGGGTCAGCTCCAGGCGCCGCTCCCGGCGCTCGACGTAGCCCGCCTTCTGGAGCGTCTCCACCACGTGCTGGAGCTGGTCGACCGCGGTCCGGGCGTGGGGTCCCAAGAGCCGCTCGGCAAGGCTTCTGTCGACGTCGCCGACGCGGAAGCCGCCCCGCTCCAGCTGCGACTCCAGGCGGTCCATGTCCTGCAGCCGCTCCATCAGTCCCATGGCCTGCGAAAGGCTCAAGGGGTCCTCGCCCATGAACCTGTAGCGGGCGGCCATCTCGGAGGGGGGCATGATGGCCTGCATGAGGGCGCCCAGGCGGCCCAGCTGGTCGCGCAGGCCGGGGTCCCGCAGGAGCTCCTCCATGATCCGGCGCAGCTCCTCTTTGGCCTCCGGGCTGAGGCTCTGCAGGAGGGACTCCATCTGCGCCATCTGCCTTTGCAGGTGCTCCAAGAGCTCGTCCAGGCTCTCGATGCCGGGCGGAAAGAGCCGGCCGTGCTTCTCCATGAAGCGCCGGAAGTCGGCCGGACGCCCCTCCATGCGGCGCTCGAGCATGTCGTTGAGATCCGCCAGCATGTCCCGGACCTGGCCCATCTCGCCCGGGGTCATGGAGCGCACGCCCTCCATGAGGCCCTTGAACATCTGGTCCACGAGCTGGCTCTGGAGGCGCTTTAGAAGCTCCTGGAAGCGGGAGCCCGCCTCCGAGTCCAAGAACTCGTAGTCGCGGAGCGCCTTGATGCGCCCGCCGAGGTCGTCGGGCAGGCGGTCGAGCTGGTCTTTGTGCTGCTCCGCCACCCGGGAGACGACGCCGCGGGCCTCGGGGGGCGCCGCCGCCAGCCTCTCCCCGATGCCCTGCCGCTCCCGATCGACGATCTCCTGCACCTCGCGCTTGAGGCCCTCCACCGTGGAGTCGAGGTCGTAGCGGCGCAGCTCGCGCTCGCGGAGGTCGCGGAGCTGGTTGCGCAGCTCTTCCAGCCCGGGCACCTGGGGCGTCCCCCAGCGGTAGAGGCGCTGGAGGGCGGCGGCCAGGTCGCCGTGGCTCATGAGGTCGTCGGAGATGGCCGCCAGCACGTCGTCGGCGTCCAGCAGGTCGACCTGCTGCGTGCCGTCCCAGCGCGAGTACCGGAACCCGGCGGCCAGCGCCATGCGTCCGATATTAGGCCCGCCCGCCCCCGAGGAGGGCGGCCCCACACGAGCCCTCTAGACGGTGTCCCCGGGCGCGATGTCCAGGACCTTGACGCCCGCCCCCACCAGCTCTTGGAGCTGTGCCGGCCGTCCGGTCAGGACCGGGAAGGTGCCGAAGTGCATGGGCACGACCGTCTTCACGCCCAGCAGCTGGACCGCTTTGGCGGCGCGGCGCGGACTCATGGTGAAGTGGTCGCCGATGGGGAGCACGGCCACGTCGGGGCGGTCGAGCTCGCCGATGAGGGCCATGTCGCCGAAGACGTCGGTGTCGCCCGCGAAGTAGACCTTGAAGCCGTTCTCGAACTCGATCACGAAGCCGCAGGGCTCCCCCCCGTAGACGATGCGGCCGCCGTCGCTGATGCCGCAGCTGTGCTCGGCGTGGACCATCGTCACCCTGACCCCGTCGACGTCCTGGGTGCCGCCCTTGTTCATGGCCCGGTCGGTCGCCCCCTCCACGCCCTTGGACTCCATCCAGGCCCCCAGCTCGGGCATGGTCACGATGGCCGGGCGGTGCTGCCTGGCGATCTCGACGGCGTCGTGGACGTGGTCGAAATGGCCGTGCGTGATGAGCATGAGGTCCACGCGCTCGACGGTCTTGAGGCGCTCGGGGGCGACGGGGTTGTTCATGAGCCAGGGGTCCAAGAGCAGCTCTTTGCCGCGCGCGCTCCTGGCCCGCCAGGTTCCGTGCCCGACCCACGTGAAAGAGACCTGATCGTTGATGGCCATGGCGCTCCTCCGGAACGGCTCAAAGGACGGGGGCTCGCGGCGGCGCGCCGGTCGGCGGCCCTCCAGGTCAGCGGGGCGGGACCGCCCTCTCCGGCCGGGCGCCGCGGAAGAGGTCATTCTGGCACGCCGAGATCGCGAAGAGGGCCAGGCCGGCCAGCGTCCAGAGGTTGGGGAAGGGCAGGTAGCAGGGCTGGCGGGCGAACCCCAGCAGGGCCGCCGAGGCGGCCACCACCACCCAGACGCGGCCCGACTCGGCCGCGCGCACGACGGTCAGGAGGACCACCGGGAGAAGGGGCAAGAACATGTAGGGGTTGACCTCGCCCGGGATGAGGGCGCCCAGAGAGAGGGCGAGGGCGGGGCCGTAGACGGGGTGCCAGTGGCTGCGCCAGGCCGCCCAGACGGCGGTCGCCAGGAGCGCTGCCACCGTGGCCGTGGTGAGGGCCTGGGCCAGCCAGGGCAGGTGGAGCGGGAGCCGCACCCAGGTCATCCCCCCGGCGGCGGGGAGCGCGTAGGCCTGGCCCCCGACGACGCGGGCGTAGAGGTTGGGCACCGAGTTGATGGCGCAGTCGGGCAGGGGGGAGCGCAGGGCGGGCAGGAGGACGTGCCCGGCGTACCAGGCGGGGCCGGGCATCCCCGGACGCAGGAAGGCGAGGGCGTCGATGGCCGCCGCCGCTGCCACCGCGGCCACCCCGAAGGTTCGGAGCCGGTTTCCCGCGCCCAGCAGCATGAGGCCCGGATAGAGCTTGACCCCCGCCCCCAGGCCGGCCAGCAGACCGGCCAGCGCGGGCCGCCGGCGGGCCGTCCAGAGGGCGGCGGCGGCGAGGAAGAGAAGGTACCCGCCCAGCTGGCCCGCGTCGACATCCGCGAAGAGAGGGGGGAAGTAGGCGGCCAGGAGCCAGAAGAGGGGCCGCCGCCAGCCGCTCGGGCGCGCCAGGCCCTGGAGCAGCCAGAGCCCGGCCAGCGCGGCGGCGCCGTCGCCGGCCGTCCAGAGGACCATGGCAACCCGGGGGGGGAAAAGGGCGAAGGGCGCCATGAGCAGGGCGCCGGCCGGGGGCCCCAGCCAGCCCGTGAGGGGCAGCAGGCCGGTCCTGGCCAGGGTCGCCGCGGTGGCCTGGTAGACCTGAGCGGGGTCGTGGAGAAAGGCACGGCCGGCGGCCATGAAGGCCTCGGCGTCGCCCCGCGGAGGGGCCAGCAGGAGCAGGACCAGGGCGCGGGCCGCGAACACCCCCACCAGAGCCCAAAGAAGCCAGGGGCGCCCCAGCACCGCCCCCAGGCGCGAGCCCAGGGCCGCCCCCGGCGGCCGCCAGGCGGGCGCCTGCTCCATCATGCCGTCCGGGAGGCCCGGGCCCTCTCGGCCGCGCGGCGGGTGGCCAGCTCCACGTGCCGGTCCCCGTGGTAGCCGTCGTCGGCGCCGAAGAGGTAGGCACGGGTCTGGAGCCGGACCGCGAGGAGCGCCCCCAGATGGCTCACGCCGTCGCGGACGCGGACCTTCTTGCCCTCCTCACGGGAGCGCGTGACGTAGGAGATGGGCACCTCGTGCACGCGGTACCCGAGGCGGAGCAGGCGGGCCGTGATCTCGGCGTCGGCGGCGAACCCCTCCCGGCGGAAGGCGAGGCGGCGCCAGAGCTCGGAGCGAAGGGCCTTGTATCCGGTCAAGAGGTCCGAGATGTAGCAGTTGAAGAGCACGTTGCAGGCCCAGGTCAGGCCCCGGTTGCCCTGTACGAACCAGTAGCTGTAGGCGGTATGGCCGGCGAACCCGCGGACGCCGAAGACGGCGTCGGCGCTGCCGTTCACGAGCGGCCGCAGGAGGGCCGGGTAGTCGTCAGGCGAGTACTCGAGGTCGGCGTCCTGGACGATGGCGAAGGGGGCCGTGAGCTCGGCCACGGCGCGCCTCAGGGCCGCCCCCTTGCCCCGGTTGCGCTCCTGCCGGAGGGCGCGCACGCGGCCGTCCTGGGCCGCCGCGCGGGCCAGGATCTCCCAGGTCCCGTCCGTGGAGCCGTCGTCGACCACTATCACCTCGGCCACCTCCGGCCTCTCCAGGACCGCGGCCAGGATGGCGCCCAGGGTGCGGGCCTCGTTGTAGACCGGCATCATGACGGCCAGGACCCGCCGGGGGGGATCCTCGCCGAGGCGCCGAGGGCGTGACAGTTGGGCTGACCGGCTCACTCCAAGAGGCCTAACCGGGGGCCCGGGGGGGAACTTGCGTCGCCAAGGGCGGGGCCACCCTAGGGCCGGCGGAGGCTGCCGTCAAGCCGGCCCGCGAAGGGACCCGCTATCAGTCGCCGGGGCCCGGCCTCTGCCCCTGGAGGAGCTCGCGCCAGCTGTCCGAGCGCAGGAAGTCGATGAAGCCCTGCACGGGGCCGGCCAAGCGGCGCCGCCTCAGGTGCACGATGTTCCACTCCCGGTGCACCGGGAAGCCGCTCACGTCGAGCACGACCAGGCGGCCGCTGGCGCGCTCCAGGCCGATGGCGTAGCGGGAGAGGGCGGCCAGGCCCAGCCCGCTCTCGACGGCGTGCTTGATGGCGCCGTTGCTGCCCAGCTCCATCCCGATCTCGAGGCGGATGCCGGCACGGCGGATGGCCTTCTCCACGGCCCACCGGGTCCCCGAGCCCGTCTCCCGCATGATGAAGGGCTCGTCGCGCAGCTCGCGCAGGCTGATCCGGCTCTTCCCGGCCAGCGGGTGGTTGGGGGGCGCCACCACCACCAGCTCGTCCGTCATGAAGGGCAGGCTGGTGAGGTCGGGGTTCTTGAGCGGGGGGCCGACCACGGCGAGGTCGATCTCGCTGCGCAGGACCTGCTCCTGGATCTGGCCCCGGTTGGCGATCTCGAGGGCGATGGCGAGCCCGGGGTGCTCGCGCTTGAAGGCGCCCAGGGCGGCCGGGATGACGTAGATGCCGACGGTGATGCTGGCCCCCACCTTGAGGGTGCCGCGGGCGACGCCCCGCAGCTCCTCCAGCGCGAGGGCGGCCTCGTCCAGGATGTTGAGGGTGCGGCGCGCGTACCCGTAGAGGAGCCGGCCCGCCTCGGTCAGCTGGACGCGCTTGCCGAGCCGGTCCAGAAGGTCCATCCCCAGCTCGGCCTCCAGCTCTTTGACCTGGTAGGAGACCGAGGGCTGCGTCAGGCGGAGCTCCTGCGCGGCCGCGCTGAAGCTGAGGCGGTCCGCGACCGCCTTGAAGGTACGCAGCTGGTGGAGGGTGACGGCGCGATCGAGGGCGATGGCGGGGCCGTAGGTCTCGCCCCCGGCTCCG
>JBOHUY010000059.1:0-30234 GCA_050735015.1 Candidatus Dormibacterales bacterium
CCTCGGGGCCGAGCGCGGTCGAAGCGGCGGCGTCCCCGGCCGAAGTTTAGGGTCGCCGGGCCGCCCGTGTCCACGGTGGGTTTTGCTAGCCTCAAGCCGTGCTCGACCTTCTCTTGAGACGCGCTCGCATCGCCGGCCAGGAGGGGGAGCGGGACCTCGGCATCCGGGGCGGGCGCCTGGTCCCCGCGGAACCCGAGGCGGCGGAGATCCTGGACCTGGGGGGCGCGCTCGTGACGCCGCCCCTGGTGGAGCCGCACATCCACCTCGACGCCGTCCTCACGGTCGGACAGCCCCGGTACAACCTCAGCGGCTCCCTCTTCGAGGGCATCGCGATCTGGGCCGAAAGGGTCAAGGACCTGACCGTGGAGGACGTCAAGGCGCGCGTCAGGACCGTCCTTCGCTGGCAGCTCGCCAACGGCGTGCAGCACGTCCGCAGCCACGTCGACGTCTGCGATCCCGACCTCCGCGCGCTGAGGGCCCTGGTGGAGCTGCGCCAGGAGGTGCGTGACCAGATGCAGCTGCAGCTGGTCGCCTTCCCCCAGCAGGGGATCATGTCCTTCGAGGGCGGTGAGGCCCTCATGCGCAGGGCGGTCGAGCTGGGCGCCGACGTCGTCGGCGGCATCCCCCACTTCGAGATGACGAGGGAGTACGGCCTGCGCTCGGTGAAGTTCTCCATGGAGCTGGCGGCCGAGCACGGGCTCCAGGTCGACATCCACTGCGACGAGACCGACGACGACCACTCGCGCTTCCTGGAGGTGATGGCGGCGGAGACGGTCAGGCTGGGCCTGGGCGGCAGGGTCACCGCCAGCCACACGACGGCCATGCACTCCTACAGCAACGCCTACGCCTACACGCTCATCAACAACGTCCGCCGGGCGGGGCTCCACGTGGTCACCAACCCGCTCGACAACTCCACCCTCCAGGGCCGCTTCGACTCCTACCCGATCCGGCGCGGGCACACCCGCGTGAAAGAGCTCCAGGCGGCGGGCGTCAACGTCTGCATCGGGCACGACTCCGTCATGGACCCCTGGTACCCGCTCGGGTGCGCCGACCCCCTCCAGGCCGCCTTCGTGCTCGCCCATTACGGGCAGATGTCCGGTCACCAGGAGCTGAAGCGCCTGATCGAGATGATCACCGTCAACCCGGCCCGGGCCCTGGGCGTAGAGGATTACGGCCTCGATGAGGGCGGTCCCGCCGACCTGGTCGTCTTCGAGGCCCCCAGCGAGATGGACGCCATCCGGCTCATGGCCCCTCGGCGCATGGTGCTGAAGGGGGGGCGGGTGGTGGCCCGCACCGAGCCCCGCCACACGACGGTGGTGTGGGACGGGCGCGAGGAGGAGGTCGCCTTCCTGCGACCCTGACCGACCCTCCCGGGGCCTCTACACGGGCGGGACGCCGTGCTTGCGGCGGGGCGCCGTGCGCCTCGCCGTGGCGTAGGCGGCGAAGCGTGCGACGAGGGTCTCCCGGAGGCGGGCGGGCTCGACGATGTCGTCCACGACGAGGTCCGAGGCCAGGCGGTAGAGGTCCACGTCCTCGCGGTACTCGTCCTCCAGCTGGCCCCGCCGGGCCGCTCGCTCCGCTTCCGGGAGCTCGGCCAGCTTGTTGTAGAAGACCGCGTTGACGGCCGGCTCGGGGCCCATGACCGCGATCTGCGCGGAGGGCAGGGCGAGGACGGCGTCGGGGTCGAAGGCGGGCCCGGCCATGGCATAGAGGCCGGCCCCGTAGGCCTTGCGCACGATGACCGAGATCTTGGGCACGGTGGCCTCGGACACGGCCGTGATCATCTTGGCGCCGTGGCGGATGATGCCGCGCCGCTCGACGTCGGTCCCGATCATGAACCCGGGCACGTCGGCCAGGAAGAGCAGGGGCACGTTGAAGGCGTCACAGAGCCAGATGAACCGGGCCGCCTTGTCGGCGCTGTCGGTGAAGAGCACGCCGCCCTTCTGCATGGGCTGGTTGGCGAGCACGCCCACGGTCCGGCCCGCCAGGCGGGCGAAGCCGGTCAGGAGCTCTTTGGCGAAGAGCTTTTTGACCTCCAGCCAGCTGCCCTCGTCCACGAGGGCGGCGATCACGCGCCGCATGTCGTACCCGCGGTTGGGCTGGGCCGGGATCAGCTCCGCGAGCGGCTTGCCGGCCGCGGGTGCGGAGGGCTCCGCCCCGGGCGGGTCCTCCTCGCAGGAGCCGGGCAGGTAGGAGAGATAGGCGCGCGCGGTCGCGATCGCCTCCCCGTCGTCCCTGACCAAAAAGTCGCCGCAGCCGCTCTCCGTGCAGTGCATGCGGGCGCCCCCCAGCTCCTCCAGCGTGACCCGCTCGCCCACCACCACCTCCACCATCCGCGGTGACCCCAGGTACATGGAGGCGTTCTTCTCGACCATGATCACGACGTCGCAGAAGGCGGGGATGTAGGCGCCACCGGCCGCCGAGGGCCCCAACAAAAGGCAGACCTGGGGGACCTGGCCCGAGAGCCGGACCTGGTTGTAGAAGATGCGCCCCGCGTGGCGCCGCCCGGGGAACATCTGGACCTGGTCGGTGATCCTGGCCCCGGCCGAGTCGACGAGGTAGAAAAGAGGCACCCTCAGCCGCTCGGCCGTCTCCTGGACGCGAACGATCTTCTCGACCGTCCGGGCGCCCCAGGACCCCGCCTTCACGGTGGGGTCGTTGGCCATGACGGCCACCCGCCGGCCCCCCACGGTCCCCAGGCCCGTCACCACCCCGTCCGCCGGAAGGTCCTCCGCGAGCGCGTTTGCGAAGAGCCCGTCCTCGATCAACGAGCCCTCGTCGAGGAGCGCCGCGAGCCGCTCCCGGACGGTCATCTTGTTCTGCTCGCGAAGCTTGGGCAGGTACTTGGCGCCTCCCCTCATGGCCCTTTCGCGAAGCTCCCGGTCGCGGTCCTCGCTCACCGCCCGCTCCACCTGGGTGTGCGCTTCTCGAGGAAGGCCCTCGCCCCCTCGCGGCTGTCCTCGGTCTCGGCGACCAGGGCCAGCTGGCCATGCAGGTAGTCGAGCGCGGCCTCGAAGGCGAGGTCCTCCTGGCGGTAGAAGGAGTCCTTGCCGAGGCGCATGACCGCCGGCGACTTGGCGGCCAGGGCGCCCGCCAAGGTGGCGGTGGCCGAGTCCAGGTCGGTCCCCGGCACGACGCGGTTGGCCAGGCCCCAGTCGCGCATCTGGGCGGCGGTCCACCGCTCGCCCAGCATGACCATCTCCATCAGCACCTTGCGGGGAAGCTCACGCCGGAGGATGGCCTGGATCATCATCGGCCACACCCCCACGTTCACCTCGGGCGTGCCGAACATGGCGTGGTCCGCGGCCACCATGAGGTCGCAGGAGCAGGCGAGCCCGAAGCCCCCCGCCAGGGCGTGCCCGTTGACGCGGGCGACGACGGGCTTGCCGAGGCTGCGGAGACGCAGGAAGAGGTCCACGAAGGCCCCCCTCTCGCGGTGGCGCTCGAGCGCCGCACCCTCCCCGGCGAACGTGGCCAGGTCGGCGCCCGCGCAGAAGGCGCGGTCCCCGGTTCCGGTCAGGACGACCACCCTCACCTGGGGCTCCTCCCGGCACCAGGTGAGGCCCTCCAGGAGGCCGGAGAGCATGGTGGGGGAGAGCGCGTTGCGGCGCTCGGGCCTGTCCAGCGTGAGCGTCGCGACGTGGTCCTGGAGGGCCAGGCGGGCCTCCCTCAAGCGGGGTACTTGGGGCACTGTCTAATCGTATGGCGGTGGCCGGGCCGGGCCGCGGCCGTCAGCGCAGGAGCCCGGAGGCGATGCCGGCCCCGACCAGGATCAGGATCCCGCCTCCGATCTCCTCGCTCCACTTCTCGATGCGGTCGCCCAGGCGGCTGCCCAGCTCGAGGCCGAGGAGCGAGAGGGCGACGCTGACGGCCCCGATGACGACGGCCGCGAGCACGACGGGGATCCTGTAGACGCCGAGGGCGAAGCCGACCACGAGGTTGTCGAGGCTGAGCGCGAAGGCGGTCACGAGGAGGCGGCGGGTGCGCCCGTCGGCGGCTGGATCCGGGGGCCCTCCGCCGCGCGAGCGGACGAGGGTGTAGAGGCCGGTGGCGACGAGCGCCCCCCCTCCGGCGTAGCGGCCGTAGGCGCCCAGGGAGCCGGCCAGGTCGGCGCCCGCGACGAGCCCGACCACGGGCATGGCCGCCTCGAAGACGCCGAAGGCGAGGCCCACCCGCAGACGCATGCGGTTGTCGACGCCGCTGAGGCCGATCGCGATCGAACCGGCGAAGTTGCTGAGCCCGACCGAGACGGCCACGAGAAGGAGGCCCAGCACCGGTCAAATCCTAGATGAGCGGCTCCGGGGCGGCGCCCGGCCGGGAGGAGGCCTCCGCGCCGGGTCAGGCGCCGCGCTCGCAGTGCGGGAGGATGAGCTCTTGGGCGTCGAACAGGGTGTCGAGCAGGCGTGCCGCGTCCCGCTCCCGGTTGCGGCGGAGGTTGCGGTAGAGGCGCGGGTGCATGGGCCGCAGGAAACGGCCGATCTCCTTCATGAGCGGCTCGGGCACGGTGCGCGAGTCCCGCTCTAGCATGTCCTCGACGTGAGCCAGCCACGCGTCGAGCTTGCGCATCGCCTCGCGGCTCCGCCTCAGCTCGGCCTGGTGCACCCTCGCCCCGAACTGGGCTTGGTCGATGTCCCGAATTGCCTCCGCAAGCAAGGGCCCCACCTCCGTGCGTAGAAGAACCCTGAGGGCCACTCGGCCCTTTTTTGATAGCGTGACTGTAAGGGGAGGGTGAGAGGTTGTCAAGTTCGGAGTCCCGCCCCTCGCTACGCAGCTACACGGAGCGTGTCCTCGGGCCGTGGTCCCCCATCATCGTCGGCAACCGCGCCCCTTACGAACCCGGGCCCGACGGCTCGTTCCGCCGCGGCCAGGGCGGCCTCGTGACCGCGCTGCTGACGGTGGCCGAGGCGACGGGGGCGCCCTGGGTCGCCGTGGCCCGGAGCGAGGCGGAGAGGAGGCTCGCCGCCCGCGCGGTGTCGGCCCCGGCCGGCCGTCGCGGCATCTCGATCCACTACGCCACCCCGACCGACCGGCAGTACCACGACTACTACTCGGTCATCGCCAACCCTCTCCTGTGGTTCATCCAGCACTACCTGTGGGACCTCACCCACGAGCCCGTCATCGACGACGAGGTGAGGGGCGCCTGGGAGGCCGGGTACGTGGAGGTCAACCGGCAGGTGGCGGGCGTCGTCTCGAGGGTCGCCCGCCGCGCTAACCGCCCCCCCCTGGTCCTGACGCAGGACTACCAGCTCTACCTGGCCCCCAGGATGGTGCGGCGGATCGTCCCCCACGCCGTGCTGCAGCAGTTCGTGCACATCCCCTGGCCGACCCCCCAGTACTGGAAGATCCTGCCCCAGGGCATTCGCGACGCCATCGTCGACGGCCTCCTCGCCAACGACGTGGTGGGGTTCCAGACCAGCCTCGACGTGCGCAACTTCCTCATCACCTGCGAGGAGAACATGGGCCTCAGGGTCGACCACCGCGAGCGGGCGGTCCTGCACAAAGGACGCGTGGTCTGGGTGCGGCCCTACCCCATCTCCGTCGAGGTGGCCGCGCTGGAGCGCATGGCGGAGGCGTCGGGAGTGCGCCGGGAGGAGGAGCGGCTGGCCCGCTGGAGGCCGCCCCGCCTCATCGTGCGCGTCGACCGCACCGATCCCTCCAAGAACGTGGTGCGGGGCTTTCTCGCCTACGAGCGGCTGCTCGAGGCCCACCCCGAGCTCTCCGGAGAGGTGCAGTTCTGGGCCTTCCTGCAGCCTTCACGGCAGGACGTGGCCGACTACCGCGACTACCTTCGCCGCATCCGCCACACGGCCGCCCGCATCAACACGGACCACGGGCGTGACGGTTGGCAGCCGGTCGTGCTCGAGCTGGGGGACAACATCCGGCGGGCGGTGGCCGCCTACCGCAACTTCGACGTGCTGCTGGTCAACCCCATCTACGACGGCATGAACCTGGTCGCCAAGGAGGGGATGCTGGTCAACCGCGCCGACGGCGTGCTCGTCCTCTCCGAGAACGCGGGCGCGCACGAAGAACTGGGCGCCCACGCCCTCACCATCAACCCCTTTGACGTGGACGACACCGCCGAGGCCCTCTACCGGGGCCTCATGCTCCCCGTGGCCGAGCGGCGCCGGCGCGGCGAGGCCATCCGCCGGGTGGTGAGGGCCTACGACATCGACCGCTGGATCACGAACCAGCTGCAGGACCTGCGCGACCTCGTGGGGCCGCCCACCGGGACAGCCACCTGAGGAACTCCTCCATCTGGGCGGGCCCCCGGAGGACGGCGTCGCAGGCATCGAAGAGGCCGGCCGGGGCCTCCGGCGAGCCCACCCCCAGCGCGAGGTGGGGGAGCCCGAGACGGGCCACGAGCTGGAACGCCTCCCGGTCGCCTTCGTCGTCGCCCGCGAAGATGACCGCCGCCGGCTCCAGCTCGTCGATCAGGGCCGCCAGCGCGGCCCCCTTGGAGGCCCGCGCCGGCCTCACCTCGACCACCATCCGGCCCCGCCCCGCCCGCAGGCCGCGGGACTCGGCGATCGCCGCCGCGACCTCGAGCAGCCGCGGCCCCAGCGCGGGCGCGGCCCGGAAGTGGACGGAGGTCGAACCCGCCTTGCGCTCGAGGACCACGCCTTCGGTTCCGGCCAGCGCGCGCTCCGCCTCGGCGTTGAAGCTGCTGAGCGCCGCCTTCTCGGCGGAGGTGGGGGCCTCCAGGCCATAATCGCCCCTCAGGGTGAGCCCGGGCCCGGGCAGGAGGCGGGCGAGGGCCTCGCGCGAGCGGCCGCTGATGACGGCCACGGCGCGCAGGCGCCCGGCCAAAAAGGCGAGGGCCTCGGCGGCGCCCGGCCGAGCGGCCGCCGAACCGGGGTCGTGGGTGATCTCCGCGAGGGTGCCGTCGAAGTCGGTGGCGAGGAGGACCCCGGAGGGGTCGACACCGGCCAGAAAGCGTCCGGCGAGGCTGGTGGCATGCGTAACCTGCGGCGTCACGGCGACGTTGCATCCGACAGCCGCTTGATACCAATAATGATAGCGTCGTGAGCAGCTTCGAAGATCCGCTCGATCTCGCCCGGGACCGGCTCGTGTCCGCCTTCGGGTACGTGAGGTCGCAGTACGCCCAGAGCCGGGCCCCCACCCACCACATGCTGACCGACCGCCACGGCCGGCGCCTGCGTGCCAGCGCCTACGGCCGGCGGGCGGGAGGCGGCATCTCCGGGGGCGCGCGGGGGCCGCTCTCCCCGGCCTGGCTCTTTCCCACCGTGGTCAAGATGGTGGCGGTCGTCCTGATCGGGAGCGTCGCCTTCGTCTTCACCTCCCGCGAGTACATCAACTTCGCGTCCACCCTCCCCGACGCGAGGCAGCTGAGCGCCCAGGAGCTGGCCCAGGACACCCTCATATACGCGGGCGACGGGACCACCCAGCTGGCCGACCTCCACGTGGGCGGGCAGCAGAGCTACTACGAGCCGCTCTCGGCCATGGGCAAGTACCTGCCCATGGCCACGGTCGCCATCGAAGACGCCAACTTCTGGAACGAGCCCGGCATCGACGTCGCCGGCATCGCCCGGGCGGCCTGGATCGACTACCGCGAGCACCGCGCCGCGCAGGGCGCCTCCACCATCACCCAGCAGCTGGTCAAGCGCCGCCTCGTGGGCAGCTCGGTCACGATCACGCGGAAGATCAAGGAGGCGGTGCTGGCGATCCAGGTCTCGCGCCTCTACAGCAAGAGCAAGATCCTGGAGATGTACCTCAACACGATCTTCTACGGGGACAGCGCCAACGGCGCCGGGGCGGCCGCGCGCATCTACTTCCACGTCGATCCCGCGCAGCTGGACATAGCCCAGGCCAGCATGCTGGCAGGCATCCCCCGCGACCCCAGCGGCTACAACCCCTTCGTCAACTGGTCGGCTGCCAAGCTGCGCCAGCAGGAGGTGCTGGACGCCATGGTGAAGCACCACGACATCACGCGTGCCCAGGCCCAACAGGCCTACGCGGAGGACATCAGCCCGCCCAACCACATGTTCACACCCGTCAACACCGTGATCGCGCCCGCCTTCGTCGACTACGTGCGTGGCTGGCTGATCCAGCAGTTCGGCGAGAGCGAGACGCTCTCGGGCGGCCTGCGCGTGTACACGACCCTCAACCTGGGCCTTCAGCACCTGGCGCAGCGCGACCTCAAGGTCAACCTTCAGCAGAACGGGTACCACGGCTTCTCGCAGGAGGCGCTGACCTCCATCGACCCCCGCACGGGGGCCGTGCTGGCCATGGTCGGCTCCATGCCCAACAAGCCCGGCAACCAGTTCAACTTCGCTTACAGGGTGCCCCGCGGCCCCGGCTCCTCGATGAAGCTCTACACCTACACGGCCGCGCTCTCCAGCGACCGCTACACGATGGTGACGCCCATCCAGGACACGCCCACCACCATCTACCAGCCCGGCCAGCCCCCCTGGCAGCCGCACAACTACGACAACGGCTACCACGGGACCTGCCAGCTGCAGCGCTGCCTGGGCAACTCCTACAACGTCCCCGCCGTCAAGGTGGAGCTGGGGGTGGGCGTGCCGGCCGTCATCAACGAGGCCCGGGCCATGGGTGCCCCGCCCTGGCTCCCGCCCTGCCCCGGCACCTGCACCCAGAACGCCCCCCCCCAGGCTTACCCTCTGTCGACGACCCTGGGCGCCGTCGGCGAGACCCCCTACCAGATGGCCACGGGGGCCTCGGTCCTGGCCGCCCAGGGCGTGCTCCACAAGCCTCACGGTGTCGACCACGTGCTGGGCCCCGACGGCAGCGTCGTCTTCAAGTGGGACGTGAAGGCGAACAGCCGGCAGGTGGTGGACCCCAGGGTGGCGTACATCATGGCCCAGATCCTCTCCAACAACGCCAACCGGATCTCCGCCTTCGGATCGACCAGCTACTACCTGATCCAGCCCAACCGCAAGATCGCCGCCAAGACGGGGACGACCGAGAACTTCACCGACGGCTGGACCGTGGGCTTCACGCCCGCCCTCGCCACCGCCATCTGGACCGGCAACGCGGACAACACGCCCATGCAGTTCGGCCAAGACGCGGTCGTCGACGCCGGCCCCGCCTTCCGCGCCTACATGGGGGACGCCACCTCTTACCTCAAAGAGCCGGGTAGCGACTGGTTCGCGGAGCCGTCCGGGCTGATCAACATAGGGTCTGACTACTTCCTGCCCGGCACCGGCCCGGACACGCCTGCTCCCCCGCTCCCCTCCTGGGTACACTCGTCGGCGCCGGCGCCGCCGCAGAGCAAGCCGCAGCCAAAGCCGAGTCCCGGCCCGGGCAACGGGAACAAGGGCCACGGACACTGAGGGCACCTGACCCCGGCCATCTCCTCGCGGCGCACCCGGTTTCGGCCTCGTCCCCGGCGCAGGTGTAGGACGCTCGGGGCACCGATCACCTCAGCCTGCTGAGCTCGATCGACCCCCTCGCGCCGCAGCTCCCAGCAGGCGGCCCGATCGGCGAGGTTCACGAGCACACCGGCCGTGACTGGGACATGCCCAGGTCCGCCAGAAGGCGGCCGGGGAAATGACCCCGAACGGCTTCACGAAGAAGTCGAAGAGGGCCGCTCGGGGCTCGGAGCCGAGCCCACGCTCCAGCTGAATTGCGGGAGCGTCATCCCGCTTGCGTGCTCGGCTCGAGGGTGGCTCTCCAAAGACGCCTCCAGCCCGCCCCGCGAGGGGGGCGGCGGCTGACTTCGCGGGTGGATCCAGCCACGCGAGCGGGACTGTCGTCGATCCTTAACAAAAAAAGATTGCCGGCCGGGCGAAAGCACGGCGAGAATCCCGAGCATAAAGGGGACTCATGCTTGTCACCCAAGCTGAGCGCCTTGATCAAATCGTTTCGTGAAGGGATACGGAATGAAGAAGCGGGAAGACACGGCCGCCATCGTCGTCCCCCGGGACTCGGGCATCCACCTGGACAAGCCCATCTACACCCTGAGCGTCGCCTCCGAGATCCTGGAGACGCATCCCCGCACGCTCATGATGTACGAGCACCTCAACATGATCAAGCCGAAGCGGACGGCCACCAACCGGCGTCGCTACTCGCAGCGCGACCTCATGAAGCTGCAGGCCATCCAGACCCTCACCCGCAGGCACGGCGTGAACCTGGCCGGGGTGCGCTACATACTGGCCCTTCTGAAAAAGCTCCAGCTGGCCGGCATCGATCCGCCCGAGGGCCTGAGGGACCTCGACGTAACCCACCTCGAGATCTGAGCCGGCCCGGCGCGGCGCGCCGAGGCTCTCACCGCATCGAGGCCATGGCATAACGTGATAGCTGATGATGGTGCTCATGGCCGTGAGTGACAGCGGCCGCCGCCGCCCGCCGGCCGGCCGACGGCTCGTGCTGGGCGCCGTTGCGGGCGCAGCGCTCGTGTTGGTAACGGAGGTGGCCCGCCCGCGGGAGGGCGAGGCGCGCCCGGTGGACTGGGGCGAGATCGCACGCATCGCGCGCGCCCGTCTGGAGGCCGCCGACGACCTTCCCCCCGACCGCGTGGCGGAAGTCACGCTCCTCTACCGCCGGCTCGCGGCCGAGGTCCAAGAGCCCCTCCTGGCGGCGCTGGGGGGCCTGCCCGCCGGTGCCTCCATGCCGGAGTTCGACGCCCTCGGCCGGCTCTCGTGGCTTGACCTCAATCTGCGGATCTTCCGGCGGGCCCTCGACCCGCTGCTCGAGGTTCATGCCGCCGGCCTCACCAACAACCGCCTGATCGACCTCGGGCGGGCGGGGCTGGACAGATACACCGCCTTTCTGCTCGCGTTCCTGGGGCGCCGGGTCCTGGGGCAGTTCGACCCTCAGCTCCTCGGCCGCGAGCCGGTGGAGGTGGGGGAGGCCGCTTCCCCCGGCCTCTATCTGGTCGAGCCGAACGTTGCCGAGTGGGAGCGCCGGGCCGGGCTGCCCGGAGAGCAGCTCCGCCGCTGGTTGATCCTCCACGAGATGACCCACGCCTGGCAGTTCGCCGCCCACCCCTGGCTTCGCGACCACGTCAACGGGCTCCTGCGGGAGGCGCTGGGGACGGCCCCGGCCGCGCCCACGCCCTGGGCCCGCGTCGTGAGCCTGGCGGGCGGCGTCCGCTCCCAGTGGCGGGTGGCACAGCGCATGCAGGCCGTGATGTCGCTGGTCGAGGGGTACGGGAACCTGGCCATGAACGTGGTCGGGGCACACATCTTGCCGGACCTCGAGCAGCTGGAGGCGGCCTACCGGCGTCGGGGCGCCGACCGCTCGCCGCTCGACTCCCTCATCCTGAGGGCCACGGGCCTCGACCTCAAGATGCGGCAGTACGAGGTGGGGGAGAGGTTCGCCCGCCAGGTCATGGAGTCACACGGGATGGCGGCGCTCAACCGGGCGTGGGCAGGCCCCTGGGCGCTGCCGACGCTCGGCGAGCTGGAGGATCCGGAGGCGTGGCACCGCCGGGTCTCGGGGAGCTCACCCGCCGACTCTCGCTGAGCCGCGGGCGGCCCGGGATCAGTCCCGGGTCTCCTCCTGAGCGGTCTGCTCCGATATGGGCATGACGGCCACCGGCAGCTCGGAGATGTCGAAGTAACGGACCGGCTTGTTGAGCCGCTTGGCGATGCCGATCTGGACCTTGACCCCGAGGGAGAGGCGTCCGAAGACCCAGACCTCGTCGCTGCGGGCGATGAGGTTGTTCATGGCCTCGCGGACCGTCGCCTTGGGGACCGTGTGCAGGAGGTAGTAGTCGAACAGCATGAAGGGACTCACCGGCACCATGCCCGAGTCGAGGATGAACTTCTGCAGGTGCGATCGCCAGTAGAAGTTGCGGTTGGACATGGTCGCGTAGACGAGCTTTTTGGGGTGCCGTAGGGTCTCCTCGGCCTGATCCAGCGCGCTGGGCTTGGTGCCGGGCTGGAAGATCCGTTCCAGGATGTCGTCCGCCACCTTGCCGGCGGGGCTGGGAGCGGTCTCCATCGGCCGAATATGCTAACAAGTGCCGCCATGCCTGAACTCCCTCTCGCCGGCCGGGTGGCGATCGTCACCGGGGGCAGTCGCGGCATCGGCGAGGCGGCGGCGCTGGCGCTCGCCGAGAAGGGTGCCTCGGTGGTCATCTCCAGCCGCAAGCCCGAGGGCGTCGAGGCGGGGGCGGCCCGGGTCAATGCCTCTTGGCCGGGATCCACGATCGCCGTCGTCGCCCACGCCGGCCGCCCCCAGGACTCGGAGAGGCTGGTCGCGGAGGCGATGGCGCGCTTCGGTCGCATCGACATCCTGGTCAACAACGCCGCCACCAACCCCCACTTCGGCCACACCCTGGACGTCGAGCTGAGTGCCTGGGACAAGACCTTCGAGGTGAACGTCCGTGGCCCGCTGGTGCTGACCCGTCTCGCCGTCGACGCCTGGATGCGCGAGCACGGGGGCTCGGTCGTCAACGTCGCCAGCGTGGGCGGCCTCTCCCCCGAGGTGGGACTGGGCCCCTACAACGTGAGCAAGGCCGCCCTCATCATGCTGACCCGGCAGCTCGCCAAGGAGCTGGGCGGCGCCGGGGTGCGGGTCAACGCGGTGGCGCCCTCGATCGTGGTCACCGACTTCGCCAAGGTGCTCTGGGGGACGGAGGAGATCCGGCGCCGGATGCTGGAGCGGAACCCTACGGGCCGCTTCGCGACCCCGGCCGAGGTGGCCGGGGTGATCGCCTTCCTGGCCTCCGACGCCGCCTCCTACGTGAGCGGAGAGGTGGTGGTCGTGGACGGGGGCCAGGCCGGCTTTTGATCCCTACGTGGCGCCCGCCCTCCGCCTACAGGCGGCCTTTCAGATGGAAGAGTTGCTTGCCAGCGGGCCTGGTCGGGCATCCGTCCAGGCCCGAATGGCTGCCGGCGATGGGAGAAGGGAGCTCTCCGTTTCGTGACGCACCAGCCTCAGGTACGCAGTCTCGAGGGTCGGGGACGGGCGCTGGTCGCGGGGGAGCCGCCGGAAGGATTCGTCCGAGAGTCGACGGCGAAGGAGGCGCATTCATGTCGTCACCTCCTGTGGCGTGGTGAGCACGTATGAAACCCATGTCCCCTGAACCTTCTCCGGGATCGGACTTGACGAACTCGCATTACGAGAGCGTCTCATACAGGCGATGCCGGATCCGGCTCCGTCAAGCCTGAACTCGGCTCGATCGGCATTTTGAGCACGAACGTTGTGGCGCCAGGGTCGGTAGATTCGACCGATACTCCGCCACCATGCAGTCGGGCCAGCTCTCGCGCGAGATAAAGGCCGAGCCCAGCGCCGGGGATCGCAGCGGTCTGACTGTCGACGACACGGCCGAACCTACCGAAGAGCTGCTCGCGCTGTTCGGCCGTGATGCCTAGGCCGCGATCCGTGACCCGGACCCGAGCCCAGCGCCTGCCAATAGCGACCTCACATCGGATCAGGCCTCCTTGCGGCGAGTATTTCGCCGCGTTGTCAAGGAGGTTCCGCAGAACGCTGCCGAATCGTTCACGGTCTGCCCGAACACGTACCGGGCGCTCCGGTGTCGACACCTCGATGTGGTGGTCGCGTCCTGCGCCATCTCTAACCTGGCTTATCGCAGCTAGGACAGGTTCCCGGAGGTCGATGACGTCTTGGCGCAAGCTGACCGCGTCCGACTGTAGCGCCGCCGCGTCCAGCAGCTGGCCGGTCAGCCGTTCCAGTTGAAGGGCCTGGGCGCGCAACACCGAGAGGGCTTGTCGCCCATAGTCATTGAGTTGGCCGAGATCGCCCTCCTCGAACAGCGAGAGGTAACCACTGATGAGCGAAACAGGGGTACGGAGCTCGTGGGAGGCAAGATTCAGAAACTGCGCCTTCATCTGTTCGAGGGCTTCCAGCCGCTCGGCAACTTGGCGGAACCGGGACGCCTCGCGGCGTTCAGATTCCAATAGCTGGTCTTGAAGACGTCGCTTCTCGGTAATGTCACGAGTGACCTTGGCGAAGCCTTGAAGATGGCCGATCTCATCCCTCAACGCCGTGATCGTCACACTGGCGAGGAAGTGCGAGCCGTCCTTACGGCGCCGCCAACCTTCCTCCTCGTAACGGCCCTCCCGCTCGGCGATGCCCAGCGCTCTGGCCGGCTTGCCGTCAGCCGCGTCCTGGAGCGTGTAGAAGGCTGAAAAGTGGTGCCCGAGAATCTCGTCGGTTCGATAACCCTTGATGCGCTCGGCGCCTTGGTTCCAGCTCGTGACGTGCCCTCCGTTGTCCAACATGAAGATCGCGTAGTCCTTGACGCCGTCCACCAGGTGGCGGAACCTTTCTTCGCTGGACCGCAGCCCCTTGGTCAGTGCTTCGACCACATCGAAGGGAACGGCGTTCCATAGCGCCATCACCGCCACCCGTCCCAGCGGTGTCAGGGTGACCAGGTCTTGAGGCCGGAACGGCTGATCGCGGCGCCGGCTGACGGCGATGGTGGCAAAGACCCGCCCGCCCTCGACGAGGGGGATGGTACCGAGGTGGCGCATGTCGGCCAACTGCTCTCGGAAGGGGCTCGGCAGCTCCTCTGGCCGCAGCCGCTCGATGACCGGCCCCTGCTGCGAGATCAGCTGCCGAAAAGCGGGCGCCAGGACGCGCCTGCTGCGGGCAGCCTCGGCGGAGGACCCGCTGGCGTCATAGCTGCCTTCGATGACGACGGTTGACTTCGTAACCACGCGGATCAGCATGGCCCGGTCGGCGTGCACGGCGGCGGCGACTCCTTCGAGGAGTTGGTCGACCAGTGGTCTTACGGCCGCGGATCGCGTCGATCGAGGTCGCCGCCCGGCTTGCTGACCTGCAGCTCGGGCCATGGCTCGCCGCGTCACGAGGCTAGTGTCGTGAGTCCGAGGCTCGCTGACAAAACCCGAAATCCAGCCAGCGTTTCAAGGATCTGGTGGGCGGTCTTGGTCCAGACGAAGGGTCGAGGATCACGGTTCCAATTCTCCAGCCAGGCCTCGAGGGCCTAGCCATGCCGACACATCGCTGATGCCTGGTGAAGATTCTGACCCGGATTGTACAAAATGGTCTTAGGGAGCCAGCTCAGGTGCGCTTGATGACGTCTCGCTCCATTGCCTCCATCGCCTGGCGCACGGCCGGATGAAGCGGGTGGCGCGACGAGCGCAGCGCCCAGTCCATCTGCCGGAGCAGCGAGTAGAGCCCCTTCATGGCCTTGATGGCGTCGCCGACGTCCACGAACGGTGGCAGCGGGATGGAGTCGAGGCTCTCGCCGGCCGCCCACCGGCGGGCGAAGTCGATGTAGCCGTGTGAGGGAGGCCTCAGGTTGGGTTCGTCCAGATCCTTCTCGAGCTCGGCGAAGCGGAAGTAGAGCGAGCGCAGAAGGCGGGCCACCTGCCCCACGGCCGGGGTGGGATAGCGTCGCGGAGTGCGCGGCCCTCGCTCGCGCCCGCGATCCTCGGCGCTGAGCATGACCAGGACCGCGCACAGCTCGGGCGGCCGGAGCCCGTCGAACCACCCCAGCCAGAGGGCCTCTGTGACGAGGAGGCTGTTCTCCCCGTACAGGCGGGAGGCGAGAAGGCCCTTGTCGGTCGGCTTGTCCTCGGCCAGGAACCCCGTCTCCGTCATCACGTGGCGGAGCCGGCGCAGTTTGCGCGCGTACTCGTCGAACTGTGCCGCGACGCTGCGGCCGCCGTCCTTCAGCTCCTGCTCGAGGCCGCGTATCCGGGCGTACTGGGCGAGATGCTCTGAGAAGCGCGGGCAGCTCACGATCGTGAGGCGGCGCTGTCTGTCCGCGACGGAGGTGGCCTCGACCTTGAGGCGGTTCATCTCGCGTGCCGCGAAGCCCTGCGCCCTCGACCGCGCGCCCCTCGGCCGGCCCCTCGTGGGCCCGGCGCGGAACCCCTCTCGCCGTCGCCTTCTCATCTCCACCCTGATCGAGCGCAGCCGGTCGTCCAGGCGGCGAAATTCCTCCACCTGCGAGATCGGGCAAAGGGGGTGCTCCCACGTGCTTCGAAGGTCCTCCAGCTGCACGCGGGCGTTGGCCAGCCGCTCCTCCGTCCTTCCCGCCGCCAGCCGCTTCTGAAACTGGCCGAAGGAGCGCGCCATCAGCTCGTCCGCCTCGGCCGGGGTATAGAGCCGCGCCAGGCTGAGGGCCATGTTGTAGTTGGGAAGGAACTTCGACTCCACCACGAGGCCCTCCCCCATGGCCACCTCGTAGATCGTCCCCACCTCGACGTCGGACTCCTTGAGGATGACGCCATGCCCGATCACGTCGATCCCGCGCCGCCCGGCCCTCCCCATCAGCTGCGTCAGCTCGCCCGTCCTGAGGGTGGAGAACTCGACGCCATCGAACTTGGTGAACGACGACACGACGACCCCCCGGGCGGGCATGTTGACCCCCAGGGAGAGGGTCTCGGTCGCGAAGACGACCTTTATGAGCCCCATCTGGAAGAGCTCCTCGACCAGCTCTTTGTGGTAGGGGAGGAGGCCGGCGTGGTGGACCGCGAAACCGCGGCGCATCATGTCGCCGTCCACCATCCGGTCGTAGAGCGAGGCCTCGTCGGGATCCGCCAGCGCGGCCAGCCGGGCCGTTGACACCTTGTCGACTTCCCTCTTCTCGGCCTCCGTGGTCAGGTCGAGGCGGTGATACGCACAGCGCTGGAGGGCCTCCCGGCAGCCGCGCCGGGAGAAGATGAAGTAGATGGCGGGTACCATCTGCAGCCGTTCCAGCTGCGAGACCACCTCCAGGAGGTCATTGGAGGGCAGGCGCCGGTAGCCGTGCACGCGGGCCTCGCTCTCCTCGTCCTCGGCCGCCCTCGCCCAGGTCCTCTGGTCCACGCCCCCGTCCACTGAGAAAAGGGGCAGGAATCGGTTCTGGAGGGCGAGCCAGAGCTTGAGCTCGACCGGCCGCTCCTCGTGGAAGACGGTCGCCACCGGGCCCCGGTTCTCGGACATCCAGGCCGCCACCTCCTGGTAGTTGCCGATGGTCGCCGAGAGACCGACCAGCTTGATGTGCGCGGGCGCCTGGACGACGATCTCCTCCCACACGGAGCCGCGGGGGAAGTCGTCGATGTAGTGGACCTCGTCCAGGATCACGTGCGAGACCCGGTCCAGGCGTTCCGGCTCCTCGTAGATGAGGTTGCGCAAGATCTCGGTCGTCATGACCACCAGGGGCGCCTCGTCGTTGATCGTGTTCTCGCCGGTGACGAGCCCGACGCGGTCCTCGCCGTGGCCGAGGCGGAAGTCGCGGAACTTCTGATTGCTGAGGGCCTTGAGCGGGGTCGTGTAGACGACGCGGGTGCCCTCCTGGAGAGCCCGGAACATGGCGTACTCGGCGACGGCCGTCTTGCCGCTCGAGGTCGGCGCGCAGACGAGCACGCCGCGATGGGCGTCCAGCTTCTCCATGGCCTCGCGCTGAAAGGGGTCGAGGGGCCAGGGCAGCGTGGCCGCGAACTCCCCCACGAGGTCGGCGGTCTTCAACTCAAGTCGGAATCTACCGGAGTCGGCCGTCCAGCCCTCAGAGCCGCAGGAGCTCGGTCTCCACCGAGGTCACTACGGCGTCGCGCGCGCGCGTCTCCACGAACCTCAAGACCCGGGCCAGGACCTCGTCGGCGTGCCGCGAGTCGTTGCTGACGCAAGCGATCCCGAGCTCGGCCCGCTGCCAGAAGTCGCCCTCGCCGACCTCCGCGGCGGCTACGTTGAACTCGCTCCTGACCCGCCTCAGAAGGCCGCTCACAACCTGCCTCTTGAACTTGAGCGAGCTGCCCTCCGGCAGGTGCAGCACCACTTTGAGGATGCCCACCGACAGTGCTCCGGCCACCCCACTACACTGACCGCAGATGGTCGAGGACGCAATCCGCCTCGCCCGCTCCGGCCGGGCCCGGGCCGAGGCGGGGCTCATGGAGCTCCTCCGCATCCCCAGCGTCAGTGCCCTCCCCGAACACCGCCCCGACGTCAGGCGCGCGGCGGGATGGGTGGCCGGCTTCCTGCGCGAGGCGGGCATGGAGGTCGAGGTTCCCGCGGCCACGGGCGCCCCGGTCGTCCACGCCCAGTGGATGGGCCGACCCGGGGCGCCCGTGCTGGGCCTCTACGGCCACTACGACGTGCAGCCGCCCGACCCCCTCGCCGAGTGGCGGAGCGCGCCCTTCGAGCCCGAGGTCCGCGACGGGTGCGTCTACGCGCGGGGCGCCACCGACGACAAGGGCCAGCTCCTGGCGGGGCTGGAGGCGGCCCGCTGCGCGCTGGCCGCGGGCGGCCCCCCCGTCAACCTCCGCTTCCTCATCGAGGGTGAGGAGGAGACGAGCAGCGTCGCGCTCCCCGACTTCCTCGAGAAGAACGTGGAGCGGCTCCGGACCGACCACCTCTTCATCGCCGACGGGCACTTCATCGCGCCCGGCCTGCCCGACATCGCCACCGCGCTGAGGGGCCTTCTCTACCTCGAGCTGGACGTCGCGGGCGCCGCCCAGGACCTCCATTCCGGCGTCTACGGCGGCGTCGCCCCCAATCCCTTCAACTCCCTCTGCCACATCATCTCGGGCCTCAAGGGGCGCGACGGCCGCGTCACCATCCCCGGCTTCTACGACCGCGTCCGTCCGCCCGCGGTCGAGGAGATCGAGTCCTGGAAGAGGCTCGCGCTGGGAGAGGGCGAGTACCTGGCCCTGACGGGGGCCCGCGCCCTCGAGGGAGAGGAGGGATACGCGCCCGTCGAGCGCACCTCGTGGCGGCCCACCCTGGACGTGCACGGGATCATCGGGGGCTTCACGGGCGAGGGCCAGAAGACGGTCATCCCCGCCCGCGCGACGGCCAAGGTCAGCCTGCGTCTGGTCCCAGAGCAGGAGCCCGCGCGCGTGCTGGAGTCGCTGAGGCAACACGTCGCGGCCCTGGCCACGCCCGGGGTGAGCGTGAGCGTTCGGGTCCTCCACCAGGCCCCGCCCGTGCTCCTGGGGTCTGACCATCCGGGCGTGAGGGCGGCCTCGCGGGCCTTCGAGGCCGCCTTCGGCGCCGAGCCGGCGCTGGTCCGGGAAGGCGGCTCCATCCCGGTCGTGGCCGACATCCAGCGTCTGCTCGGGCCCCACGTCGTCGCCACCGGCTTCGGGCTTCCCGACGACGGGCTGCACTCGCCCAACGAGCACTTCTCCCTGGAGCACTTCCACCGCGGCACCGAGATGGTGCTGCGCTTGATGGATGAGCTCAAGAGTGCGGGCTGACGCGGACGGGGCACGTGACCGCCTGGCCCGCGACCTCGTCCAGGCCGCCTACCTGGAGGGGGACTTCGTTCTCCGCTCCGGCCGGCGCTCCCACGACTACTTCGACAAGTACCTGTTCGAGACCCGCCCCGACATCCTGAGGCGCCTCGGCCCGGCGCTCGCCGAGCTCCTCTTCGAAGGCACCCGGCGGGTCGCGAGCCCGGAGCTGGGGGCGGTCCTCCTGGGCGCGGCCGTCTCCATGCACACGGGGCTGCCGCTGGTCCTGGTCAGGAAGGGTGAGAAGGGACACGGGACCTCCCGGCTCCTGGAGGGGGAGCTGGGGGCCGGGGACCGGGTGACGGTGATCGAGGACGTCCTCACCACGGGCGGAGAGGCGATCCGGGCCGTCGAGCAGCTGACCGCGGCGGGGGGCGAGGTCCTGGGCCTGGTCGGCGTCCTGGACCGGGAGGAGGGGGCGGTCGAGAACCTCAAGGGCGCCGGCATCCCCTTCCGCTCGCTCTTCCGCCGCAGCGAGCTCCCCGTCCCCCACCGGGGTTGACACCGGCAGGCCCCGACCTCCTGGTCGTGGGGGGCACGGTCCATACCCCCTCAGGGCCCGTCGACGCAGACGTCAGGGTGGAGGGTGGCCTTGTCGCCGCCGTCGAGCCCCGCGGGCGTGACCCCGGGCGGGCCCAGGTCGTGGAAGCCTCCGGCCTGCTCGTGCTGCCGGGCGCCATCGACGTGCACGTGCACGGGCGTGACCCCGGGCTGACCGAGAAGGAGACCTTCGGCACCCTCACGGCGGCGGCCGCGGCGGGGGGCGTGACGACCGTGTTCGACATGCCCAACACAGTCCCCGGCGTCGACGGTCGGGAGGCCTTGGAGGCCAAGCGGGAGGCGGTCTCGGCGGCCGCGCTGGTCGACTTCGGGCTCTGGGGCCTCGTGCGCTCGGGGTCGACGGCGGAGCAGCTGGAGGGGCTCGCGGACGCCGGGGCGGTCGCGCTCAAGGCCTACCTCGGCTACGCGTGGGACCCCCTGGCCCGCCGCGTCCTCTACGGCCTGGAAGCACCCGAGCTCGAGCCGCCGCCTGACCTGGGCACGCTGGCCCGGCTCGCGCCCGCCATCCGCCGGACCGGGCTCCGCCTGGGCGTGCACGCGGAAGACGCCGCCGTCCTGGCTGCGTTCCGGGGCGAGGTCCGGACCTACGCCGACCTCCTCCAGTCGCGCCCGGCCGTGGCCGAGGCGGCCGCCGTGGCCGGGGTGGGCGCCCTCTCGCGGGAGACGGGTCTGCCGGTGCACGTTTGCCACCTCTCCAGCGCCGCGGGGCTCTCCCAGACCCGCGCCGCCCGCCACACGGGGGCGGACCTGAGCGTCGAGACCTGCCCCCAGTACCTCTGGCTGAGCGAGGGTGACGCCGGGCGGCTCGGGCCCCGCCTCAAGGGCTTCCCACTGGTGCGCACGGCGGCCGACCGGGAGGCGCTCAGGGAGGGCCTCCTGGCGCAGGACGTGCAGGTGGTGGCGACCGACCATGCGCCCCACACGGACAGGGAGAAGGAGACCACGCTCTCGGCGGCCGCGCCCGGCGGTCCCGGCGTCCAGACCCTGCTGGTGAGCTGCCTCGAGCTGGCCCGGTCGGCGGGTGACCTCGCCGCCGCCACGCGCTGGGTCAGCTGGTGGCCCGCGCGGCTCTTCGGGCTCGAGGGCCGCAAGGGCGCCATCGAGCCCGGGGCGGACGCCGACCTGGTGCTCGTGGACCCGAGCGGCACAACCGTGGCCGGTCCCGAGACGGCGTTCTCGAAGCAGCGCCGGAGCGCCCTCGACGGCATCGCCTTCGGGTTCTCCGTGCGCGCCGTCTACCTGAGGGGAATGCTCGTGGCCCGCGACGGCAGGCCGGTCCCCGGCCCCGCCCGGGGGCGGCAGGTCAGGCCCCGGCCACTCCAGTGAGGTAGGGGTTGGACGCGATCTCGCCGCCGATGCTGGTCACTGGCCCGTGGCCGGGGTAGACGGCCGTGGTGGGGGGGAGCGGAAGAAGGCGTGTGACGATGCTGACCAGCTGGCGCCTCAGGTCGGAGCCCGGCATCTCCCTGCCGATGCCTCCGGCCAGGAGGGTATCGCCCGTGAAGAGGTGGTTGCCGACCAGAAGGCACAGGCTGCCCTGCGTGTGGCCTGGTGTCAGCAGGACGCGCATCCTGAAGTCGCCGAACTCGAGTTCGTCACCGTCCAGCAGGTAGCGCCCGGCGGAGCGCAGGAACTGCTTGGCGTCGGAGATCTGCATGGCGGTTTCGGCGCCGGTCAGGTCCTTGAGGTCGTCCTTGCCCGCCACGTGGCCGGGGTGGCCGTGCGTGGCCACGATCCAGCGCACGTCGAACGGGCGTACCTGCGCGGCCAGTTTCTCCACCGGCAGGCCGGGGTCCACCACCACCGCCTGCCTGGTGGCGGCGCAGGCCACCACGTAGGCGTTGACCTCTCGCTCCAGCCCGACCTTGACGATGCTGATCCTCGCCATCACCCATCATTTACCCATGCACTGGCTCGCGCCCGCATTCAGCGGCGTCCTGCTGCTGGCGGTCGTCGTCTGGACGGTCGGCTACGTGCGCAGGCGGATGGGCTGACGTTCCCGGCCGCTACTCGCCGAGCTCCTCTTGAAGCTTGGCCCGCAGGCCGTCGAAGCGCTCGAACTTGTCCAGCGAAGGCTTGGGCCGGGTCTTGTCGGGGTACTTGGCGATCTGGATCGCGTCCAGGAGCAGCCTCATTTCGGCCTCGGTGAGGTCGAGGCGGAGCGGGAGCTTCTCCGGCACCGGCCGGAGGACCTCCTTGATCGCCTCGTCGGTGGGCTCGCGGAGTTCCCGGACGACCTCGGGCCGGGTGGGCCGGAAGAGCTCTTCGGATCCGACCAGCGACACGCGCTTGAATTTGGACATCTAGCGTCCTGCTCCTTCGGTTTCGGGGGGGCGTCCTGCTCTGGGCATCAGGCCCGCGCACCCTTGACGGCTGTGTGGTTGTCCATGACGGCCTGGGCCAGGGCGCGGTAGGCCCGCGCCCCGTCGGAGGCGCCCGCGTACTGCAGGATGGAGGCGCCGGCCAGGGGGGACTCCGCGAAGCGGATGCTGTCCCTGACCGCGAAGTCGTAGACAGAGTCCCCGAAGTTCTCGCGCACCAGCTGGAGCACCTCCTGGGAGTGGAGGGTGCGGGCCTTGAAGATGGTGGGGAGGATGCCGTCGATGCGCAGCTTGGGGTTGAGCTTGGCCCGCACGCGGTCGATGGTGTTGAGCAGCTGCTGCATGCCCTTCATCCCGAAGTACTCGCACTGGAGCGGGATGATGACCTCGTCGGAGGCCACGAACGCGTTCAGCGTGAGCAGCGACAGCGACGGTGGGCAGTCGATGATGATGTAGTCGTAGCGCCGTCTGGCCCCTTCCAGCTTCTCTTTGAGGACGCCCTCGCGGCCGATCTCGTTGAAGAGCTGGATCTCCGCCCCCGAGAGCTCGATGTTCGCGGGCACGAAGTGGACGCCCATCTCCTTCGACTCCATGACCACGTCGCTGACGGCGGCGCCGTGGTCGACCAGGAGGTCGTAGACGGTGCGCTGGACCTGGTCCGGGGACTTGACCCCCATGTTGATGGTGAGGTGCGCCTGCGCATCCAGGTCGACGAGCAGCACGCGCTGGCCGGCCTCCGCGAGCGCGGCGCCGAGGTTGACGGCGGTCGTGGTCTTGCCGACCCCGCCTTTCTGGTTCGCGATCGAGATGGTCCTGGCCAAGGTGCTCGCGGGTCCGAGTCTAACTGAACCTAAAGTCGCCGTCATTCGAATTCCGCCCGTCCGGCGCGGGGACCCGGCGGGCGCTCTCGGGCGGCGCCTAAAATTGCTTTTGTGCTCGGCGTCCCGGTCCTGGCGGCGCTCGTCGGCGCCGCTTTCTCGGCGGCCGTCCTGAGGCAGTTCGCGGCCCGCCGCAGGCCCTACCAGGCGGCGTGGGGCGTGGCCCTGGCCATGTTCGCGGTGGCGGCGGCGGCGGAGGCCTGGGGCGTCGGCGCGGGCTGGAGCGGCGCCTCCTACCGCGTCTACTACCTGTTCGGCGCCATCCTCAACGTGGGATGGCTGGCCGTGGGCACCGTCTATGTGACGGGGGCGCGCGGGGCCGGGCACGCCGCCGCGCTGGTCATGGCGGCCGTCTCGCTGGGCGCCGTGGCGGGGGTGCTCGCCAGCCACACCGATCCCGCCCTCCTGCGGGCGGCCGTGCCCGGGCGTGGAGCCATCTCGGCCCCGGCCACCTTCTTCCCGCTCTTCACCAACGTCGTGGGCTCGGTCATCCTGATCGGCGGCGCCGCCTGGTCGGCGTGGAAGGCACTCAGGGCGGGCGCGCCCGGCGGCCGCGTGGTCGGCACCGCGCTCATCGCGGCGGGCGCCTTCGTGGTGGCGGGGGGGCACACGCTCGCCCAGACGCGCGGCATCTACGTCCTCCAGCCGGCATGCGAGGCGCTCGGGATCGTGATCATGTTCGGGGGCTACCTGGCGGTGGAGGCGGGCCGGCTGCCGCGCCTCAGCACCCGGCCGGCGCGGGGGGCGACCTAGCCCGGGCCGGGGCGCCGCCGGCCGGCCCGCCCGCGGCCTTCAGCCCTTACACTCGCACCCGCGCCGTGCTCATAGACGGGGTCATCGTCCTGGTCGTGGCGGCCGCCCTTCTGGTCGGATACCAGAAGGGCCTCCTGCAGCCGCTCTTGGCGGAGGTGCTCTTCTTCGGGGCCCTCCTCTACATCGTGCGCCATCGCACCGGCTACTCCTCCTTCGTGTCGGCGCACCTGCCGGGCGGCGCCGTGGCCGCCGTCTTCCTCGCCCTCCTCATCGCCGTGGTGGCGGGATATGCGGGGGGCATGCTGGGCCGCACGCTCCACCGCCTCCCCGTCCTGCGGGGGGTCGACGGCTTCTTTGGGGTCTTCGTCCACGGGGCCATCGCGGTCGCGGTGCTCTACATCGGGGTCTCCGCGCTGGTCTCGCTCGACCTCGCCTTCGGGCCGGTCTCGAGTGCGGTCGAGCTGACCGCGCGCCAGGTCAGCCAGGTGCAGGCCGCCCTCGAGACCACCCCCTTTCTGGGCCGCGCCGTGGACCCCAAGGAGTACCAGCGCCTGGAGCAGGAGGCGAAGTCGGGGGGGGCGCGCCTAGACACCACCAGCCAGCTGCACACCCTGCAGCAGGTCGACGCCACAGTCTCCTCCCAGCTCCGCAGCTCGCGGCTGGCGAAGTGGGTGCTGGCGGTCGGCGTCCACCTCCCGGTCGTGGGCGGCCACCTGGGGCCCTCGGCCATCCTCCGACTGCGGGGCTGACGGCTCCGCTTGGGCTCGCGGGGCCGTGCCGGGCCGACGCCCACGGGTCCGGCCGGCGGCCGCCGCCTCCCGGGTAAAGTCGTAGGTGGAGATGAGGATGGGAGCGGGCGCCGCCGCGCCCGCGGGCATGGACCTGGCCGGCCTTCTGCCCTGGGGGGGCCTGGCGGCGGCGCCGCCGGGCGAGGCGGGCGCGGTCGTGGCGGGAATCCCCTACGACGGCTCCGCGGCCTACCGGAGAGGCGCGGCCCAGGCCCCCGGGAGGTTGAGGGATCTGAGCCGGGTCATGCCTCCGGTGGACGAACGCGGGCGGAGCCTTGGCGTCTCCGTGCACGACCTCGGTGACCTGGACCTGGGACCCGCCGTCGAGGAGGGATGGGAGGCGGTCGCGAGCCGGCTCTCGGAGGTGCCGCCCTCGGCCCTGCTCACCGTCTTGGGGGGAGACCACTGCGCCACCGTGCCTGTACTCGCCGCCCAGGCCCGGCGCCACCCCGGGCTGGCGGTGCTCTGGCTGGACGCCCATCCCGACCTCTGCGAGGTCTCCCGCGGCGGGCGCTGGACCTGCGGCTGCGCGCTCCGCCGCGGCCTCGAGGTGGCGGGCATCCCCTCCGCCGCGCTGGTCATGGCCGGGGCGCGCGACTTCGACCCCGAGGAGGTCGACTGGATCACCGAGCAGGGGGTGCTGATGATCCCCTCGGCGGACCTCGCGGCCGACCCCCGCGGCTCCGCGGCCAGGATCGCGCGGGCGGTGGGGGACCGTCCTCTCCACGTCTCCTTCGACATCGACGTGCTGGATCCCGCCTTCGCCCCTGGCACCGAGATCCCGTCGGCGGGCGGCATCAGCACACGCCAGGCCCTCGACGCTCTCCGAGCCCTCTCGGAGGCGGTCCCCCTGGTGGGCCTGGACGTGGCCGAGGTGGCGCCGCCCCTGGACGTGGGCGACATCACCAGCCTGGCCGCGTTGAAGCTCGTCTTTGAGTTCTGGGGGATGGCTTGGAGACCGCCGACGCGGTCGTCGTAGGGGGCGGCGCCGTCGGGTGCTCGCTCGCCTACCACCTGAGCCTGCGGGGGGTGGACACGGTCCTGCTGGAGCGCAGGCAGGGGCTCGGCGAGGAGTCGACCGGCAAGTGCGCCGGAGGGGTCCGGCAGCAGTTCTCGAACGAGGTCAACGTGCGCGTCCAGATGGAGAGTGTGCGGCTCCTGCGGGGCTTCGAGGAGGAGACGGGCGCGCCCGCCGACTTCCGCCAGAACGGCTACCTCTTTCTCTTCACCCGTCCCCGGCAGGTGGTCGAGTTCCACGACCTCATGGAGATGTGGCACCGGGCCGGCCTCAAGGAGGCGCGCTGGGTGAGCTCGGAGGAGGCCTCCGCCCTCAACCCCCTCCTGGACGTCTCGGACGTGCTGGGCGGCACCTTCTGTCCCAGCGACGGCATCGCCAGCCCGGCCGGCGTCACGGAGGGCTATGCGGCCGCGGCCCGTCGGCGCGGCGCCCGCATCCGCACTGGTGCCGAGGTGGCCGGGATCGACGTCCAGGCCGGGCGCGTGGCGGGCGTGCGCACGGCGGCCGGCGAGGAGATCTCGACGCGGGTCGTTTTCGTGGCGGCCGGCGCCTGGTCGGGCCAGGTGGGCCGGATGGCGGGGGTCGAGATCCCGGTCCTGCCCTACCGCCGCCACATCTTCGTGACGGACACGTTCGAGGCGCTCCCCCGCTCGGCGCCCATGACCGTCGACTTCGCGACCAGCCTCTACTTCCACCCCGAAGGGGACGGGGTCCTGATCGGGATGAGCGACCGCGACCAGCCCCCCGGCTTCGACACGGAGACCGACTGGTCCTTCCTGGAGAAGGTGGTCGAGGTGGCCACGCGCCGCGCCCCGGCCCTGGAGACGGCCGGCGTCAAGACGGGCTGGGCCGGACTCTACGAGACCACGCCCGACCAGCAGGCCATCCTGGGCCCGGTCGAGGAGGTGCCCGGCCTTTGGTGCGCCTGCGGTTTCTCCGGGCACGGGTTCATGCAGGCGCCCGGGGCGGGCTCGCTGCTGGCCCAGCTGCTCACGGAGGGGACCTCGGAGGTGGACCTTACGCCGCTCGGCTGGCGCCGCTTCGCCACGGGCCGGCTGGTGGCGGAGAAGAACATCATCTGACGGCTGGCCGCCGGCGCGGTCAGGGCTCCTGCGCCCGGCGTGCCTCCCGATCCTGGCGGAACTTCGCCCCCCAGGCCACGATGGCCAGCTCGAGACAGGTCACGAAGGCCATGCCCCCGGCGACGGCCAGTCCCGCGCGGAGGCTGCCCGTGGCCATCCAGGCGGCGCCGCCGAGCAGGGCGTCCACGATCAGGACGAAGGGGCCCAGGATGGCCGTGCCGAGCAGGAAGTTGCGGCGGTTCATGGGGCGGGGCCGGCCCGGGACGGGCGGGAAGCTCATCCACCAGGGGCGTCCGGGGCCTTCCGGCGGCCCCGGCGGCGCCGGCGGGATGCGGGAGGAGGCCCGCTCGCGGAGATCCCCTTTCGTCGTCGGCTCGCGGGTGATCATGACCTTGAAACCCCCTCAGCGCTGGCTGATCATGACCAGCACCAGAATCAGCACGCCGGCCAGCAGGAGCACGCCCGAGCACCCGATCTGGGCCACCGTGTATACGATGCCCCCCGCCTCGCCGTAGGCGGAGGCGAGCTCGGCCCGCCGGCGCCCCAGGATCGCGCCCCACAACCATCCCAGGCCCACCAGGATGGCGAAGGCGGCGACGATGATGCCGCCCAGGATGTGCTGGTTCACCTAAGACCCGGTTCCAGTATGCGCCCGGCCTGCCGGTACCATCGATCGATGGCCGAGTCCCCTGCCAAGAGGATCCGGTCGTTCGTCGCCGTGGACCTACCGGTCGCCCACCGGGAGGCGCTGGCCGCCTACCTGTCCAGGCTCGAGGCGGCCGACCCGCGGATGAAATGGGTCTCCGCCGCCAACCTCCACCTCACCCTGCGCTTTCTGGGCCCGGTCGAGCCCCGGATGCTGGACCGCGTCATGGCAGGGCTCGCGAGCCTCGGATGCGCGCCCTTCACGGTCGCGCTCGGCCACCTCGGCCTTTTCGGGCGGCCCGGGCGGGTGCGCGTGGTCTGGCTCTCCGTCGCGGAAGGCGCCTCCGACCTGACCAGGCTCGCGGCCCTCGTCGAGTCGGCCTGCGTCGAATCCGGCCTGGCCCCCGAGCCGCGGCCCTTCCGGCCCCACCTGACCCTGGCCCGGGCGCCCGGCGCCGGAGTCGCCGCGATCGCTCTCGCGTCCCTGCCCCAGCCGCCTGAGCTGGGGCCCTGGCAGGTGGGGGGCGTGACCCTCTATCGGAGCACGCTGAGGCCCTCGGGCGCCGTCTACGAGGCGCTCGCCGGCGCGTCCCTGGACGGGGGGCTTTAGACAGGACCCGGCGCCCGCGCGCCTGAGCCGGCCGGTCAGTCCGGGGAGGGTGACTCCAAGGTGGCGAGCGCCGCTCGGGCGCAGTCGTGGTCCTGGTCCGGCCGGCCGCCGCTGACGCCGATCGCGCCCGCCACGGTGCCCGAGATGCGGACCGGGATCGAGCCCAGCCCAGGCACGAGGGGCCGCCGCGCCAGCCCGGTGACGGCCGCGAAGAAGCCGGGCCGCTTCTCCCAGATGTCGGCCAGCTGATCGCCCGGGCGCTGCAGCAGGCGGCGCCCACCGCCTTCGCCTCCGCGATCTCCGGGCTCAAGGCGGGAGCGCCGTCCGTGCGGCTCAGGAGGGAGCAGCCCGCCGCCGTCGACCACCGCCACGCTGACCTCGATCCCGAGCTCCGCCGCTCGCGCGTGGGCGGCCTCCACGGCCAGCTTCGCCTGGTCCAGCTTGATGATCATCGCCGGAGTATCTCAGGAGGCGACGGCGAACATGGAAGCCAGACGTGGAAGGTGCTTCCGCCGCCGCGCCGGCCGGTGACCCAGATGTCCCCGCCCATGCCCCCCGCGTAGATCCGGCTGATGTAGAGCCCGAGACCGATCCCTGGCGCGCTCAGGCCGGTCGGCTGGGGCAGGCGCTCGAAGCGGCGGAACAGGCGCGAGCGGAGGCGGGGGGCCACCCCCGGCCCGCGGTCGCTCACGGTCAGTTCGACCCGACCCGCGGCCTCCCTGACGCGGATGTCGACGGGCGTGCCCGAGGGGCTGTACTTGGCGGCGTTGGAGAGAAGGTTGTGAAGAATCGCCTCCAGCTTGGGGGGGTCCGCCAGCGCCTGGCGCGCACGTCCCTGCACCCGCACCTTGCGGGCCCTGAAGTCGGCGGTGGCGCGGAACGCCTCGGCGGCCCGGCCCGCCAGGGCGCGGGTGTCGACCGGCTCGATCCGGTACACGATCTTGTCGCCCTCGGCGCGGGTGGCCTCCAGAAGGATGTCGCTCAGCTCGTCCAGCTGCCGCGATTTGCCGAGCACGATCCCGAGCGCGCGCCGGGCCGCTTCTGGGACCGGCCCCAGGTCCCCGGCCAGGATCATCTGACAGTACCCCGCCATCACGGCCAGGGGGGCGCGGATCTCGTGCGCGACGAAGTCGAGCGGATCCCGCGCGTAGGGCCAGAGCAGGCCCCAGTCCTCGCCGTCGCGGTCCGGCCGGGGCGCGGCCCGGCCTGCCGGCCGCTCCCGCTCCCCAGAGTGGTTGATCATCTCTTGGTAGCGCCAGTATAACTTTTCGGTTCAGCATATTGTCACCTGCCCGATCGGAGGGAGGCTGAGGCGACCATTCGTGGCCTGGCGGCGAACGTAATTTCGGGCTTGCAAACGGGGCGCGCCCGCCCCTACCCTTCGCGGTGGCCCCGAGGGACACGAGCGACGGGTCCGGAACTGGTGGTGACACCGGTACCGGAGTCGAAGAGGCGGTCCGTCGGGGTCATTTTTTGTGCCCCCGCCCCGTCGGGCTCCTCCCCGCCGCGGTGGCGGCCTTTCGGTCCTCGGGGCGCCCTGCTCCCTGCGCGGGTGCCCGCGTGTCCGGTCAGTAGATGGGGCTGGCCTCCGTCACGGACTCGAGCCAGGTCCGGCAAGCGGTCAGGAATCGGGCCGCCCGCAGCCCGTCGAGGACGCGGTGGTCGAAGCTGAAGCACAGGTACATGAGGGGCTTGATGCCGATCATGCCGTCCACGGCCACGGGCCTTTCCTGGATCGCCTCCATGGTCAGGATGCCCGCCTGCCCGGGGCTGATGACCGAGTAGCTGAAGAGGGTCCCGAACGTGCCCGAGTTGTTCACGGTGAAGGTGGCGCCCTGCAGGTGGTCGGCGGTCAGGCGCCGCGTCCGGGCCGCGTCGGCGAGCTCTCGGACGGCGCGCGCGATGCCGGCCACGGTGAGACTGTCGGCGCGACGCACGACGGGGACGACGAGGGTGTCCTCGAGGCCCACCGAGACCCCGATGTTGACGTCCCGGTGGACCAGGATCTCGGTCTGGTTGAAGGTCGCGTTGACCTGGGGGTGCTCGCGCAGAGCCGTGGCCGCCGCCTTCATCACGTAGGGCAGGTAGGTGAGGGAGAAGCCCTCCTGCTCCTGGAAGCGGTCCCGGTGGCGCCGGCGGTTGGCGACCACCCCGCTCATGTCCGCCTCCTGCGTCTGCCAGGCGTGGGGGATGGTCGACTTGGAGCGGGCCATGTTCTCCGCGATCAGCCGCCTGACGCGCGTGAGGGGCACCGCCTCGTCCCCTTCCCGGGCCGCGGCGGGCTCGGCGGCCGCCCGGGGGGCGGGCCCGGGCACGCCCCCCCTGGCCTCGGCCACGAACCGCTGCACGTCCTTGCGCGTGACGCGCCCCCCGAGACCGGTCCCCGGCACCTGGCTGAGGTCGACACCGTGCTCCTGCGCGACCATGAGCACGCCCGGCGAGAAC
>JBOHUY010000060.1:0-2315 GCA_050735015.1 Candidatus Dormibacterales bacterium
CGGGCTGATCGGCCCCGACGGGACGGCGCGCGCCCCCTCGGGCTCGCTGGCGGGGACGCCCGTGCTCCTGCTCTGCAGCGACCACGACCCCCACATCGAGGCGCGGCGCGTCAAAGAGGCGGCGATCTTCCTGGGGAGCCTGGGGGGCGAGGTCACGATGCGCCTCTACGCGGACATGGACCACGAGGTCACGGAGGACGAGCTGGCGCTCGTCCGCGAGTTGATGCCGGGGCTGGCGGACCGCGACCCCGCCGGCCACACGCTGGGAGAGAGCTGATGAGCACGCTGACGGCACCTGTCGACCCCATGGCTCCGGAGGGGAAGGCCCTCGTCCTCGACGTCGTGCGGCACGAGCGGCAGAGGTTCTACAAGCTCATCGACGACCCCGCCAACTGGGAGGTCCAGACGCGGTGCACCGAGTGGGAGGTGCGCGACCTGGTCGGCCACATGATCGACGTCACCGAGGGCTACCTGGCGCGCTGGGACTTCGCCAAGAGGGGGGAGAGCGCGGACGCGGTCGGCCTGGCCGTCATGGGCGCCACCCTCGACGACCACGCCAAGGCCTTCCGGAAGCTCTCCCGCGAGGGGGCCATCGCAAGGCTCAAGGACGCCTCCTCAAAGATGCTCGAGATCTTCGAGGGGCTCAGCCCCGAGGAGTGGACGGGATTCAACGTGACCCACCCCTACATGGGGGATCTGCCCACCTCCTTCTATCCCGCCGCCCACGTCATGGATTACGGCGTGCACACGTACGACATCCGCTACGGGCTGGGCGAGACGCTGGCGGAGCTCGATGAGCGCACCGCCGGGGTGCTCATCCCCTACATGTTCATCCTCATGCAGTACACCGTCGACGCCGCGGCCGCCCGGGGCGTGGACACCGCCTACGGCATCGAGATCTCGGGCGCTTGGGGCGACCGCTGGCGCGTCACCGTCCGCGACGGCCAGTACGCCTACGCTCCCGAGGAGTCGGGCTTCGAGGGCTGCCGGGCGCTCTTCCGGCACACGCCCTCGGACTTCGTCCTGACCTCCTTCGGCAGGTTCCCGGGAGGGTCCGCGAGCGGCGACCCCGAGGTCATCGAGAAGATCCGCGGTCTCTTCTTCCGGATCTGAGCCGGCGCCGAGGTGCCCTGACGCTGTGGGCGGCCGACCTAGGCCGCCCCGGCCCGCCCCCCGACCCCCGGCCTCCCGCCCGCATGGCCGAGGTGGACGCGGCCTCGGAGGCCCGGCTTTATTATTAAATGGGGGCCGAGGGTGAGCTGGCGCTCCAGCGCCTGGCCCGCGGCTGCCGCTGCTTCGCCGCCTTCCGGGAGGAGGAGGTGGCCGGGTACGGGTGGCTCTCCCCGGGGCCGGAGTGGATCGGCGAGGTCCGCCTCGAGATCCGGCCCGGGCCCGGCGAGGCCTATGTGTGGAACTGCGTGACGCTGCCTCGCCACCGCCGAGGCGGCGTCTTCCGAGCCCTGCTCTGCTTCATCGTCTCCCGGGCGCGCGGCGAGGGGACGCGAAGGCTCTGGATCGCGAGCCTGGAGGGGGGCGCCGAGCGGGCCGTGGCGGGCGCGGGCTTCTCGCCCATCCTGAGCGTGGAGGTGACGCCGATGGGTCGGCTCAGGTGGGTCAGGGCCCGCGGGGCCGGGGGCGCGGGGCCCCAGCGCGTGCGCGCCGGGCGCGCGGCGCTGGGGCTGGGCCCGGCCTCGCTGAGGCCGCGGGCGGCCGGGAGGAGGCACTGAAGTGGGGACCAAGGCCATGCTCGCGACCACGGTCGTCGGCAGCTATCCCCAGCCCGGCTGGCTGATCGACCGCGAGCGGCTGGGCAGCCGCCTCCCGCCTCGCACGCGCGCGCCCGAGGTCTGGCTGGTCCCGCCCGACCACCTCCTGGAGGCGCAAGACGACGCCACCCTCCTGGCCGTGCGGGACATGGAGAGGGCCGGCATCGATATCGTCAGCGACGGCGAGATCCGCAGGGAGAGCTACTCCAACCGGTTCGCGACCTCGCTGGAGGGGATGGACCTTGAGAACCCGGGGACGGCGATGGACAGAACCGGGCACCCCAACTCTGTGCCCCGGGTGGTGGGCCCGGTGCGCCGCCCGGGGCCGGTCCAGGTCCGCGACGTCGAGTTCCTGAGGGCGAACACCGACCGCGCCGTCAAGGCCACCGTCCCCGGCCCCTTCACGATGTCCCAACAGGCCCAGGATGACTACTACGGCGACGAGGAGGCGCTGGCGATGGCCCTGGCGGCCGCCGTCAACGAGGAGGTGAAGGACCTCTTCCGCGCCGGCGCCGACGTCGTCCAGCTCGACGAGCCCTATCTCCAGGC
>JBOHUY010000061.1:0-4208 GCA_050735015.1 Candidatus Dormibacterales bacterium
CTCGGTGATGTTGGGCTCGTCGTCCACGACCAAGACGCGCGCCGAGGGCCCGTTCACGCCCTCCATCCTCAACCCCTTTCCTTAGAGGTTCCTGGGAACTCGCTCAGCGTGGCCGGGGGGGCGCGGATCTCACCGCACCACGGCCGGGCGCCGCGCTTCTTTGCAAACCCACAGGGTCGGGACCAGGGAGTTCGAAGCTCTACGAGGCATTGAGGAGCGCTCGATCATCGAAGCCGCTCCCGAGAGCCGAAGTTACCTCCGGATTACGAGTGGGGGTCCGGGCTGGAGGGGGCGGCGGCAGGGGCGGCGCCAGCAAGCAGCCGCGACGTGACGCGGTTCTCGGCCACCATGCGGCCTCGGAACCATACCTCACGCGGCGGCCGCTGGAGCCGGAGCGCTTCGCTCCAGGAGCCGGCTTCGTAGAGGACGAGGTCGGCGCGGGCGCCGGGCGCGACGGCGTGATCACCGATCCGCCAGGAGCGGGCGGGCGCCGACGTCACCGCCTCGAGAGCGAAGAGGAGGTCGTCATGGGTCGCGAGGTGGGTGGCGTGGGCCGAGATCAGGGCCACCTCCAGCATGTCGCCCCGGCCGAAGGGATAGAAGCCGTCCGAGATGCAGTCCTGGCCGAAGCAGACGTTCACCCCCGCCGCCCGCAGCTCCGCCACCCGGGTGGTGCCGCGCCGGATAAGGCCCCGGTCCTGGCGACCCTGGATCACGAGGTTGGTGACCGGGTTCGAAACCACCGTCATGCCGGCCCGCGCGCACTTCCCGATAACACGGGCGGCGTAGACCTCGTCGGTCGCCGCCAGGGAGCAGACGTGGCCCACCGTCACCCGGCCCTGCCAGCCGCGGCGGAGGGCCTCGTCGGCCACCATCTCCAACGTCCGGACGGAGCCGTCGTCGGTCTCGTCCACGTGCATGTCGAGGTCGCGGTCGAAGCGCTCGGCGAGCTCGAAGCAGAGGCGCACGTGCTCCTGGCGCTCCTCGTCGGTCCGCTCCCAGTGCGGCATCCCCCCCACCAGGTCGGCGCCCGCCTCCAGCGCGGCCTCCATCAGGGCGAGCGCCCCGGGGTCGCGGAGGATCCCCTCCTGCGGGAAGGCGATCGTCCGCACCTCGGCGATCTGGGCGCAGTCGGCCGCCGCCGCCATCACGCCCTCAAGCGGCATCAGCCCCCCGATCGTGTCAACGTCCACGTGGGAGCGGAAGCGGGTGGTCCCGGTGAGGACGCCGGACTCGATCGCCGCCCGGGCCCGCGCCCGCACGTCCTCCACCGTGTAGGCGCGCTTGCGCTCGTGGATGGCGGTGATGGCGCCCGCCAGGCTGCCGTCGTGCTCCCGGAGCTGGGGCCGTATGAGCGCCTTGTCGAGGTGCACGTGGGTGTCGATGAAGGCGGGAAGGCAGAGCATCTCGTCCCCGCGGGAGGCCACCTGCTCGACGGCCGCGATGACCTCCCCCGCGATCTCCACCCGGGCACAGCCGCCAGCGGCCAGCCGCACTCTCTCCAGCGTAGGCACCCTTGTCAGGCTCCGGAGCGGGCGAACCCGGCACCCAAGCACCGCGTTTCTGGGTCAGCCATGACGCTAGCTCGGCTGGGTCGCGGGACTCTCCTGAGGCTGCTTATCCTCCTCCTCGTCCCCGCGCTGGCCGGGGCGCAGGATCTGGTAGAGGATGATCGCCGAGAGGGCGCCGATGCCGAGGTTGTTGAGGGCGAAGGAGCCGTAGGAGATGGAGGCGCCGCCCGCGGCCAGGATGAGGGGGATGGCGGCCACGCCCAGGTTGCCCCGCTTCGAGAAGTCGACCCTGCCGTCGACCCAGATCTTGCCGCCGATGACCGCGATGAGACCGAAGAGGTAGACCTCGATCCCGCCCAGGACACTGGTGGGGATGCTGTCCACCAGGCCGCCGAACTTGGGGATGAAGCCGAGCAGTATGGCCACGACGGCGGCCACCGCGAAGACCGAGATCGAGAAGACCCGGGTGATGCCGAGGACGCCGATGTTCTCGGCGTAGGTGGTCTCGCCGGCGCCACCGAAGATGCCGGCCACGATGGTGGCGATGGCGTCGCCGATGAAGGTCCGGCCCAGGTAGCCGGTGAGGTCGCGCTTCATCATCCCGCTGATGGCGTAGACGTGGCCGGTGTTCTCAGCCACCAGGACGATGGGGATGAACCAGAAGAGGCTCACCGATCGCCCGAACTGGCTGAAGTCCGGGAAGCTGAGCTTCGGATACCCGACCCAGCCGGCGGAGGTGACCAGGCTCCAGTTGACATGGCAGGTGGCCTTCAGGGCCGCGCAGGGGCCGCCCAGGGCACCGTCCAGGACCGCGACCAGGTAGCCCACGATGACCCCGATCAGGATCGGGAGAAGGCGCGGGAATCCGCGTAGGTAGACGCTCGCCAGGACCGCGGCCAGCGCCGTCACGGTGGCCGTCACCAGGTCCCCCTTGAAGTCCGCCCAGGCGGTGCCGGAGAGTGCGATGCCGATCACCGCCACCACCGTGCCCGTCACCACCGGCGGCATGAAGAAGCGGATCACGTTGACGCCGGCGAAGTAGACGATGATGCCGATGATCAGGTAGACGACGCCCGCCACCACTATGCCGGCGAAGGCGAGTCCCTGGTGCACTCCCACCCCGCCCTGGATGGCGAGCACGGAGCCGATGAACGAGAAGGACGAGCCCAGGTAGCTGGGCACCTTGCGGTTGGTGACGATCAGGAAGATGAGGGTTCCGACGCCGCTGAAGAAGATGACGGTGTTGGGGTTGAACCCGAGGATGAGCGGGACCAGCACCGTGGCGCCGAACATCGCCATGACGTGCTGGATTCCCATCAGGATGGTCTTGCCCCACGGCAGGCGGTCCTCTGGATAGAGAACGCCGCGCTCCGCTCCGGCGACCGTCGAGGACATCAGCGCACACCTCCCACAAGCGGCCCGGCAGACAACCCGCGTAATGCCGACGCTGGCCCCAGCGACCCGGCCTTTGACTCGGACTTGGAGAATTTACCTAAGCCGCGGCCTGCCGTCCACCGCCAGAAGCGACACGCCCCGCCCCTGCCCCTCTCCGAAAGGTGACAGCGCCGCTATAAAGTGCGCCAAGGGCAGGCCGCCGGGTGCCCCGTCATCCGGGCCTGTCGACCCGGTGCCGCCATCCATGGCGTTCGTGTAGCCCCCAACCGGCCCGTCAGGCCCCCGGTGCCACGGGCGCCACACGTCATCATTCAGATTCCTTGCTGGAAACGCAGAGCAGAGTAAGGAAGACAAGGGCTCCGACCAGCCCAGCCCGCCTGATCCAACGGAGTCGGCGGCGCCGAGCTTGGATGCTCTTCGGCACGTAACCGGACCAGCCCGAAGCGCGGATCCACCCGCGCCTTCCGCTCGGTGCTCGACGCCGCCAGACCTTGGAGCCGCCGCACAGCTGGGCTTGGGCGGGTCGATGGCTGATCACCTCGCAAAGCTGAACGCACTCATCGCAGATCCAGACACCGGGCCCGGCGACAAGTTCATGGACCTGATCCTAGTCCTTGCCGCAAAAAGAGCAGCGGCTCTTGCTTCTCGCCTCCACGCTCCCCAAGCATAGTGGGGCGGTGCTGGCGGAGCGGGTGAGGGCCCACATAGAGCGGGTGGTGGGCCTCCGACGACGAAAATGGTCGGGCAGTTCCATCACGGCCAGCAAGCTTCTTGACGACTCTCCAGCTGGCCCCAGGCGTCCGTGATCTGAACGAACGCCTCTCCGAACGGGCTCGTGGTGTCGGGCCTAAGAGCGCGGCCCAAGCCCAGCTGTGCGGCGGCTCCACGGTCTGGCGGCGCCGAGCACCGAGCGGAAGGGGCGAGCCGATCCGGAGCTCGCCCGCGCGACCATAGACCGGGCTGCGGCTCAGAAGAGCGGGCTGCGGCTCAGGAGGCGGCACCCAAGGGCTGGGGCCAGCCGCCGACCCGGACCACCCGGCCCTGGCGGTCGACCAGGCGAGAGGGAAGGCCGAGCCTGGCCAGCCAGCCGGGGGCGCCGGGACCGCGCACGACGGCGACCGTGCCGGCGATGCGGGCGTGGACGCAGCTGCCGGCGAGCACGCTGACTGTGCGCCAGGGGCCCTGGGCGGGGGCGCCCGTGGAGGGGTCGAGGACGTGGCGCAGCTCGACCTCGCCCTGCCGCCCCCGGCGAGCCGCTCTTGCCGGAGGTGGCGAGGCCGCCCGCCAGGACGGCCACGGTCT
>JBOHUY010000062.1:0-2465 GCA_050735015.1 Candidatus Dormibacterales bacterium
CCCCTCTTGCTTGCCGGACCCGGGCCATCTGACGGTGCTGGTCCGGCCCGCCTTGATCAAGCCTCGCACTGGTTCAGTAGGCGCAGCTTTTACGCCCTGGGAGGTGAGCGTCCGAGCAGGCCGGACCACCTGGCGTCACCACCAGAGGCAGGGTGGGGCTGCCGAGCGCCAATGCCCACCCGACCCGGCGAGGTGGACGCCGATGGGTCCCTCCGCCACCGGCGAGCGCCGGCGCCAGACCTGGAGCGACGACCCCCCGTAAGGTTTAGGCCTCCGCCTCCGGCTCCGGCGCTATGCACTCGACCTCGTTGCCGTCGGGATCGTCCACGTAGAAGGTGCGGACCCCCTTCAGCACCGGGTGGACGCCGCCGCGGACCTCGAGCCCGGCGGCCCCCAGGCGCGCCATCAGCGCCTGGTAGCGATCCGGCGAGACGCTCAAGGCGAGGTGGTGGAGGACCCGCTCGGGCTTGGCCCGGGGGAACCTGCCCCCGGGGTCCGGGTGGGGGACGAGCACGAGCATGGAAGGGACGCCGTCCCCGGCCTCACCCAGGCGCAGAAAGCGCGTGGGCAGCTCCGGCCCGGACATGGCCTCCAACCCCATGAGGCCCTCGTAGAAGGCGAGGCTCCGGTCCAGGTCGCGCGCCCAGAGCACGACCTCGGCCAGGCCGCTGACGCCGCCCACGCGGCTCAGGCGACGGCCCTCGCCATGCGCTCCAGGTTCTCCTCCGGGGCCCAGGGTGAGACCGAGCAGCCGGGGCCGACCAGGAGCCCCCGGCCGCCCGTCTCCCGCACGGCCGCCTTGACCTCGGCCTCGACCTGGGCGGGGCGTCCCGTCACGAGCGTGGTCTTCTGCCCGACCCCGCCCAGCACCGCTTTGCCGGAGAGCTCGCGGCCCCCGGCCAGGGAAGGATTGCCGGACGCGGCGGCGGACCAGCTCACGGCCTGGACGGGAAGCTCCCTGGAGAGAGAGAAGTGGAGCCGGGACCCACACAGGTGGAGGATGTTGAACCAGCCCCCCCCGAAGGCGCGCACGACCGCGCGGTCGAGGGGCAAGGCGGCCTCCCGGTAGGCCCGTGCCGTCATGGCGCCCGCCGCCGCGTAGCCCGAAACGGCGTAGAAGACCCCGGCCGCGCCCGCCTCCAGGGAGCGCCGCCCGAACTCCGCCAGCACCTCGCCCACGCGCGCCAGCGCCGGCAGCACGAGGTCGGGACGGGCGGCCAGGTCACGCAGGACGCGGGCCCGGGACCCGCCCACCAGGTAGGTGGCCACGGTGATGGGCGAGAAGACCGTCTGGACGACGGGCACGCCGGGCCCGAGGGCGCGGGCCACCTCTTGGAGAGCCCCCACCTGCTGGGCCAGCGGCGCCGGAAGGGAGGGCATGTCGCGGCCGAGGCCGGCCCAGTCGTCGACGGTGGTGACGGGCCGGGAGACCAGGAGCGGGCCCTGGCGGTCGTTGCCGGAGGGCCGGTAGACCCCGCCCATCGCCTCCGCGAAGCAGGTCGCCCGGGGCTGGAACTTGACGTAGTCCCAGCCGAACCTCCTGGCTCTTTCCAGGGTGGCGGCGGCAAGGCGGGCGGGATCCCACTCCAGGAGATAGAGATGGTTCCAGGCCCCCACCGGGGGCCGGTCGGCCACGTCGAGGCGAAGGGCGGCCTCCACCCGCTCGCGCGAGGTCACCCCCCGAGTCTAGGTCAGCAGCCGATCCAGCCGATGAGCTGCTCCAGGCGGGCCTGGTCGAGACCGCGCACGATCTGGCGCTGGTCGATCACGACGATGGGGGTCACCTGACCGTCCAGGTCCTCCCACTCTCGGCGCGCCCTCTCGTCGCCGTCCACCCTCTTGAGGCGGAACTCGACGCCGAGGGCGTCGAGGCAGCGACCCGCCGTCGCCGAGTCGGCGCAGTTCCCCTTCGCGTAGAGCACCACGTCCATGTCCCCATATGACCAGGGTTACCACGGAAAAGTCAATCCGAGAAGGGGAATATATCGAGACCTTCTATGACCACGATCGGCCCGGTTTGGATCTCGCGGGCGGGCGCGGGGTGCGGCCCCGGTGGGCGAACTATGATCGGCCCCATGAACCTCTCCGACGCCGGCCACCGGCTTCGCGAGGAGGCCGACGCCGACCCCCTCCGGCTACCGGTGCGGCGGCGGGTCGCCGAGCGCCACCACCTGGTGGCTGAGGACGGCCTCGAGGTCTGGTTCACGCTCCAGGTCTCCTCCCACGCCCGCGTCTACGACGCCGTCTTCGAGCGCGCCGAGCGCCCCCCCTCCGACCAGGAGTGCCGGGCCTGGCTGGCGGCCCTGCTCCCCGACCGCGCGGCCGAGGAGGCGCCCTCGCCGCCGGGCTCCCGGACGCGCCGGTTCGAGGCCTTCGACCGCGACCCCGCCGTCAGGGCTCCGGTCGCCTGATGGCGCTCACGCCGGCGGCGCTCTCCTCGCTCCAGCGCGTGGTCGGGCCCGACC
>JBOHUY010000063.1:0-1697 GCA_050735015.1 Candidatus Dormibacterales bacterium
CGGTCGAAAGGCGGCGCGCCTCGGGGACGTGGTTGGGGTAGTGCACGAGCAGGACGGGGTCGGCCTCGAGCGGGAGGACGAGCGCCGCCTCGAAGGTGACGGCGTAGTCGCAGAGGTACTGGACCTCGTGGTGCCGGCCCCTGTCGCCGAAGAGGACCAGGGCGTCGAGGCCCTCCTCCTCCATGGCGGCGCGCACGCGCCGGCGGCGGCGCGCCATCTCCCCCGCCGAGAAGAAGGGCCCCTCGCCCCCCTCAGGCCTCACGGTCCAGCAGCCCGGGCATGAGGCCGCCCTCGGTCCCCGCCAGGACCTCCAGGTGGCCGATGCCGAGCGTCTTGATCCAGCGCTGCTGGCCCAGGGTCAGGCCCACGAAGAAGCCCAGCTCGACCAGCTCGGCATCGCTGAACTGGCGGTGGAGGCGCTCCCAGAGGGCGTCGTCGGCGAGGGAGGAGTCCCACACGATGGCGCTCGTGTAGGTGAGGGCGGCCTTCTCACGCTCTGTGAACTCGTCCGAGTCCTGGAAGTCCAGGAGCCGGGCGAGCTTGGCCTCTGGGATGCGCCCCTGTCCGGACCGGACAGACCTCTGGACGCCTCAATACTCGCACTCGATGGACTGCGCCACGTAGACGCGGCAGAGCTCTTTGACCTGGTGGTCGAGCACCCCTTCACGGAAGGTGGTCCGCCAGGCCCGCGTGAAGGCCCTGATGACGGCGGGCACGTGGGCGCGCACGGCCTGGCTCTCGGGCCGGGGCGCGCCCCACCGGCGGGCGTCCTCCAGGTACTCCAGGATCTCGGGGTCCGAGATGTGGGAGACGTCCACGTAGGGGATGCGCGGCATGGCAAGGGCCTCCTGGCTTCAGCGGACGAGGCCGGCGGGCTCCTCGACGAGTCCGGCCAGGGCCTCAAGGAACTCGGCGCCCCGGGCGCCGTCGACGGCGCGGTGGTCACAGCTGAGGGTCATCGTCATGACCGGCCTCACCTGGGGGCTCCCGGAGACGGCCACCACCCGGTCCGCGATCCGGCCCACGGCCAGGATGGCGGCTTGGCCGCCGTTCAAGATGGCGCTGAAGGCGTCTACGCCGTACATGCCGAGGTTGGAGACCGTGAAGCCGCCGCGGCCGACGTCGTCGGTGGTCAGACGCCCCTCGCGCGCGCGGCCCACCAGTTCCGCCCGCCGGGCTGCGATCTGCTCGAGGTCGAGGCGGTCGACGCCCCGCAGGACGGGGGCGACCAGGCCCTCTGGCGTGGCCACGGCGAGGGCGACGTCGACGCCCTCGAGCGCGACCAGGCCGTCCTCCCAGCGCACGTTGAGCCGGGGATGGGCGGCCAGGGTGGCGCCCACCAGGCGGACCAGGAGGTCCGAGAGCGTCACCTTCAGCCCCTGGCGGACGAGCGCGGCGCGCCAGCCCAGGAGCCGGCCCGCGTCAACGTCCCTGGCCAGGTAGAAGTGGGGCGCCGTGGACCAGCTCCGGGCCGTCCTCTCGGCCATGAGGCGCCAGAGGCGCCCCGTCTCCAGGGCGGCGGCCGGGCCGGGCGCTCCCTGGACCAGGGGCTCCAGGTCCGAGACGTCGGCGGCCAGCACCGCGCCCCCCGGCCCCGAGCCCCGTATCCCCTCCAGGCGGGTGCCCCGCTCGGCGGCCAGGCGGCGGGCCTTGGGCGAGGCCGGGCTGAGTCCGGCCGCCGGGGCTTCGGGAGAGCC
>JBOHUY010000064.1:0-2581 GCA_050735015.1 Candidatus Dormibacterales bacterium
GAACTGCATTGCCGCGTCATCGGCCAGGACGAAGCCGTGCAAGCCGTCGCCGACGCGGTCATTCGCGCCCGTTCGGGTTTGAAAGACCCCAATCGCCCCATCGGCTCGTTCATCTTTCTCGGCCCAACCGGCGTCGGTAAGACCGAGTTGGCCCGCGCCCTGGCCGAGTTCATGTTCGACGACGAGCAGGCGCTCGTCAGGCTCGACATGTCCGAGTACCAGGAAAGGCACACGGTGGCCCGGCTCATGGGCGCGCCGCCCGGCTACGTCGGGTACGACGAGGGCGGCCAGCTGACCGAGGCGATCCGCCGCCGGCCCTACTCCGTGGTCCTCTTCGACGAGATCGAGAAGGCCCATCCGGACGTCTTCAACGTGCTTCTCCAGATCCTGGACGACGGTCGGCTGACCGACGGCCAGGGCCGGACCGTCGACTTCCGGAACGCTGTCCTGATCATGACCTCGAACCTCGGCGGACAGGCCATCCAGGAGATGGGCGATCGCGACTTCGACGAGGTCCGCGAGGCGGTGGTGGCGATCCTGCGGGAGCACTTCCGGCCCGAGTTCCTGAATCGTGTCGACGAGGTCGTCGTCTTCCGCCGGCTGACCAAGGAGCAGATCGAGGCCATCGTCGACATCCAGCTGCGCCGGCTGGAGTCGCGTCTCGCGGAGCGCAAGCTGCGCCTGGTCGTGACGCCCGCCGCCCGGGAGGTCCTGGCCGAGAGGGGATGGGACCCCGTCTACGGCGCCCGGCCGCTCAAGCGGGCCATCCAGCGCCTGGTGCAGGACCGGCTCGCGATGGGCATCCTGGAGGCGCGCTGGCAAGAGGGGGACACCGTGCGCGTGGGCGCGCCCGCGGGTGAGCTCGTGTTCGAGCGCGAAGGGGACCCGGCCCTGGCCGGGTGACGGGAGGCCCTTCCGGCACGCGCTACGATCCCGTCAGTGCCGGAACTGCTCTACCTGAGCCGGACTGACGTCGAGAGCCTTCTCGACCTGGACGCTCTCGGGGAGGCTCTGGCCGAGGCGCTGGCCGCCCTCAGCCAGGGCCGCGCCTCGGTGCCGCCCCGGGTCGCCGCCCTCACGCCTACGGGCCTGCTGGCCGTGATGCCGGGCTACGTGGCCGGAACGGGGCTGGCGGTCAAGCTGGTGTCGGTCTTCCCCGGCAACGACGGGCACGGGCTCCCCTCCCACCAGGGCCTGCTGGCCGTCTTCGACGAGGGTATCGGGACGCCGCTCGCCGTCATGGAGGCAGGGCACGTCACCGCCCTTCGCACGGCCGCCACGTCCGCGCTCGCGGCCCGGTTGCTGGCCCGCCAGGACGCCCGCATACTCGCCATCCTGGGGGCGGGGGTGCAGGGCATCGCTCACCTCGAGGCCGTGACTCGCGTCCGCGACTTCTCCGAGATCAGGGTGGCCTCTCGCGACCCGGCCCACGCCGTGGCTGCGGCCGGGAGGCATCCGCTGGGTCTGGTCGCGACCTCGTTCGAGGAAGCGGTCCGGGGAGCCGACGTGGTCTGCTGCTGCACGCACTCGGACCGGCCCGTCGTCGCCCGGTCCTGGATGGGCCCCGGGGCGCACCTCTCCTCGGTGGGCAGCGGCGTCGAGGTGGACGGCGAGACCCTGCGCGCCTCGCGCGTCTTCGTGGAGTGGCGTGGCGCTGCCACCAATCCCCCGCCCGCGGGGGCGGCCGAGCTCCAGGGCCTCGATCCGCAGACGCTCACCGAACTGGGGGAGGTGCTGGCGCAGTCGCGGCCGGGGCGGACCTCCCAAGAGGAGCTGACGGTCTACAAGTCCACAGGTCACGCAGCCGAGGACGCCGCCGCCGCGGCGCTCGTCTACCAGCGCGCCCTCGACTCCGGCGCGGGCACCCTCCTGCCCCTCTGAAGGTCACCTGTCGGGTCGGGTCCCTCCGGCGCTGCGTCCCGGCGGAATCCCGATTCCCAGTCCGGGCATGGGCCATCAGTACCATCCCGGCCCGGTTCCTTCACATCTGTTCGGTCACTGCTAACAGGTTCTTGATCGGCCGGCGGCCGCGCGTGCTTAGAGTCCCCGGCAGGAGGGTTCGAATGAAGCGATTAGCCTTGGTGCTGGCTGTCGTGGCGACCGCGGTGGGCGCCAACGTCATGCCAGTGGGTGCTGCGGTGTGGTGTCAGGACGACCCCGTGATCCCGCTCGCGCTGCCCATCACATACTCGGTGCAGACGACGGCCAACATCCGGCTGGGCAGCCACTGGATCTACGCCTGGGCCATCGTCGACGGCTCCAGCTACCAGCACGCGGCGGCGACGATCGGCCTCGGCTGAGCGTTCGGCCGGAACCCGTTCGCGATGGACTTGAATCTCGGCGCGCGCGTCTACATCGCTCTGGTGGCCGTGGCGGCGATCGCCTTGCTGGCGGTCGCCGCCGCCTCGGGGCCACTTCCCACAGGAGGCGATGCCGTCCTCTGGGCCGTGCTGGTGGCCCAGGCCCTGCTGCTTTTGCACTTCCCGGTCCTCATCTCCCCCCGCTTCAAGGTCGACGCCGCCCCCGCCATCTACTTCGCGGCGCTCCTGCTGCTGAGCCCGGCGGCGGCCATGGCCACGGC
>JBOHUY010000065.1:0-4314 GCA_050735015.1 Candidatus Dormibacterales bacterium
GCTCCACCGTCTCCCAGCTGGGGAGCGGCAACAACTACTACTTCATGCGCATGGAGGGCTGGAACAACCCCCGCAGCGAGGGCGACGCCTACACGCCGGACCCCGCCTCCGGCTCGCCGCCCTCCACCGACGTGCACGACATCAGCCTCACGGCCGGCGACGAGTACGTGGAGTCGGGCCCCAAGACGCTGCCCGACAGGGGTGGCTACAACTACCAGGTCTACCTGCCCAGCGGAGGCCAGATCCTCGTCTACAACGCCGCCTTCGCCCCCAGCGGTAACCCCACCTCCGTCGACCAGAAGCACAACTACTGCGAGAACCTGGGGCCCCCGGCCGCCCCCCAGTGCAACACGGCGGGCAGCAGCTACTACCTGCACGAGGACGACTCCAGCTTCTCTTGGAGCGGCGGCAAGACCGAGTACTCAGCCATGCGCTACACCATCTTCCAGGTCAACAACGTGTTCATGCGGGCCGACGACACAGAGCTCTCGCAGGTCACCGTCATGCCCATCGACGCCAGCAACTGGGACCAGCCCAACAACCAGTACGTCAACGTCGACACCGGGCACAAGATCACCCAGACGTACGGGCCCACGGGGGCGCCCTCCAACATGGCCATCTACCACAGCTGGGTCAACATCGGGACCTACGCCGGCACCAACGACCGCTCACCCCTGGACGGGGCCGGCCAGGGGCTGGTGCGCTGGACGCCCGGGCACGGCGCCCTGCCGGGAGATCTTCCGCCCGGGCTCTACCGGCTTCGGGTCGACGAGCTCAACTACGACGGGACGCTCCCGCCCGGCGGCTCCAAGGCCCACAAGGCGATCGCGGTCCAAGTGCTGGGCCCCAACGGCACCGACTGCAGCGCGGGCCCCAACCCCTGCACCATCGGGGGCTGGTCGGACATGGCCCTCTACACGCCCGTGCAGGGCACCGCCTTCACCCTCCCCATCTTCCAGCTTCCGCCCACCTACGCGGGGCAGACCATCGACATCGACATCTTCGACCCCGGCGACATCAACGCCAACGGCGGCTCCGCCACGCTCAACATCCTCGACCCCTCGGGGGCCGTGGTCCCCAGCGGGTCGTCGCCCATCACCGTCTACGACCTCGGGACGGACAGGTCCAGCGGCAGCGGGACGATCACGTCCGCCTGCAAACTGGCCTCGCCGGTCAGCAACCCGCCCTGCGTGCTGAGCTCGGGCGGGAACGCCAGCTTCGTGGCCAACAACGCCGGGACCGACTACTTCAACGGACAGTGGGTCAGGGTCGAGATCCCCGTCTCCAGCACTTACAACCCCCCTGGGCCCCCCTCGGGCTGGTACTGGAGCCTTCAGTACGCCACCACCAAGAGCGTGACGGCGACCGACACCATCACCCTCAAGGTGGGACTCAAGGGCGTGCCCGCGCACCTGCTGAGCGGATAGATCGGACCCCCTCAGGGGGCGCGCCGGCGCGGGCCGGGCGCCGTCGCCCGCCGCCCGGGGACTGCCCGCGCGCCGGCTCCGAGCGGGATGCTGAGGCGGAACTCGCTGCCCTTCCCGGGCGCGCTCTCGAGCTCGATCCGCCCGCCCATCGCGCCCGCCGCCCTGAGGGCGATGGAGAGACCGAGCCCCGAGCCTCCCGTGCCCCGCGCCCGCGCCTGGTCCACCCTGTAGAAGCGGTCGAAGATGCGCCGCTGGTGCTCGGGGGAGATGCCGACCCCGGTGTCCTTGACGGCGACGACGCCCCGTCCCCCCTGCTGGCGGGCCCGGATGTGGACGCGGCCGCCCTCGGGCGTGTAGCGGATCGCGTTGGAGACAAGGTTGCCCACGGCCATCTCCAGGAGGCGGCGGTCGAGCACAACTGAGAAGGGGGTGCCCCGACCGACATCGAGGCGGACATCCTTGACCCTGGCCTCGGGCAGGAAGCGGGCCACGATCTCAGCGCACGCTGTGGGGATCTCGACCGAGGCCACGTGGACCTGCTCGGCCAGGTCGAGCCGGGTCAGCCGGCGGAGGTCGTCGAGCAGCCCGTGGAGGCGCTCGGTCTCTCGCTTGAGGACCCCCGCCGCTTCCTGGCGCTCGGCCTCCGAGCCCAGGCTGCCGTCCGCCAGGGCCAGGCCGAACCCGGAGATGGTGTTCACGGGGGTCGCGATCTCGTGGCCGAGGTCGGCCAGGAATTGGCGCTGGTCGAGGTCGGCGGCCTCCAGGCGCTCGGCCATGCCGTCGAAGGCCCTGCCCAGGTGCTGCAGCTCGTCCGGCCCCGAGGAACCCATGCGGGCACTGAGGTCGCCCCCCGCGATGCGGTCCGCCACCTCGACGGCACGTTGGACGGGGAGCTCGACGGCGCGCGTGAGGAGACTGGCGGCCACAGCCGCCGCGACGATGGCCAGCGCGGCCGGCAGGGCGCCGTCCAGGACCAGCTCGGCGGCCGAGGGGCCGCCCGGCGTGGCATGGTCGTTGACGATGACGCGCCCGCCCGGGAAGGGTTGGATGACCGACAGCTCCAAGGGCTGGCCACTCAGGGAGGAGCCGGCGAACACGACCCGCCCGCCCCTTTCGACGATGACCTGGTCGCTCGGGAGGACGGACTGGAGGGCGCCCAGCTCCTCGGCCGTGGCCCCCGCCGCTGCGCGCCGGGCGATGGCTCGGCCCACCTCCTGGGCCTTGATGCGGTCGCCGGCTTCGCCGCCGGCGGTGGAGACCCGCAAGAGTGTGAGGGAGGTGAGGGCCACGCCGATGGCGGCCGCCGCCACCATGGCCAAGATGAGCCAGACGCGGAATGACGCGAAGACCCGCGCGATCAAGGCTCGAGACGGTACCCGACGCCGCGGAGCGAGGCGATCCGGACCGCCCGCCCGAGCTTCTTGCGCAGCGACGCCACGTGCACGTCGACTGTCTTGGGCGAGAGGAACTGGGTCTCCCACACCAGCTGCAGCAGCTGGGGCCGTGTGTAGACGTGTCCGGGTCGCTCGAGCAGTGCGGCTACGAGATCGAACTCGCGGCGTGACAGCTGAATCTCTCGGCCCGCGACCGTACATCGGCGCGTCGCCAGGTCAGCCTCCAGAAGGCCCGACCTTAGCACCGGCTGCTTGCCCTCGAACCCGCGCGCCCGGCGCAGCTGGGCGCGGACGCGGGCCACCACCTCCTCGGCGAAGAACGGCTTGACCACGTAGTCGTCGGCGCCCAGTTCCAGCCCGGCCACGCGGCTGCTCTCCTCTCCCCGGGCGGTCAGGAAGATGATGGGGATGGTGGACTCCTGCCGGATCCTCCGGACCACCTCGAAGCCGTCCAGCTCCGGCAGCATGACGTCGACGATGGCGGCGTCCACGTCGCCTCGCCGCAGGGCGGCAAGCGCCTGGCGGCCGGTGTCCGCCGTGACCACCGTGAATCCCGCCTTGGAAAGGTACACGCTCAGCAGCCGACGCAGCGGCGCCTCGTCTTCGGCGACCAGGACCCGGCCCAGAGTGGCCATATGAGCAGATGATCCCAGGCTGCGGCGGGCCCTGACCGCGCCTGGCAAAGTCCTTGCCAGAAGACGGCCCGCCCATTGCCCTTCCCTAACCCTGGATCCCTAGCCTGGGTAGCATGGTGATTGGATACACGGTCTTCAACGCGATCCTGGCCGCCCTCGTCCTGGGCGGCCTGAGTCTTCTGGTGGTGGGGACCTACCGGGGCCTCGCCACCGGCACCGGCGCCAGGCGGGCGCGACGCGCCACATCCCCCCAGGCATCCGCCCACAGGCCGGGCTACGCCGTCCGCGGACGGCCCCGGCCGGAGGCCTAGGCGACCGGTCCGTGAAGGCGGCCTCGGGGGCCGCCCTGACCCGGGCCCGGCACATCTGACGGGCCCCTGCGGGCCGGTGGCGCGCCGCGCGCCGCCGGCCCATCTGTGGCTGGCCGCGGCGCCGTTAGGCTACGTGCATGTCACCGGAGAGCCGCCCGGAGGGAGTTCCCCCCGATCGGGTCGCCATCGTGGGGCTGGGGCTCATGGGGGCGTCGTTGGCCATGGCCCTGAGGGCCGCCCACCCGGGCCTCGCGGTGGGGGGCGTCGACAACGACCCCGCCGTTGTCAGCAAGGCCCTCGACCGTGGGATCGCCACCGAGGGCGGGATCCGGGTCGAACTGGTGGCTGGGGCCGAGATCGTCGTCCTGGCCGTCCCCATCCGCGCCATGCGTTCGGTGCTCGCCCGCGTGGCGCCGCATACCGGCGCGGCCGCAGTCACCGACCTCGCCAGCACCAAGGCCGCGGTCATGGGCTGGGCCACTTCCGCGGGCGTCGAGCTCGTCGGCGGACACCCGATGGCGGGAAGGGAGGTGGGCGGCATCGATGC
>JBOHUY010000066.1:0-6479 GCA_050735015.1 Candidatus Dormibacterales bacterium
AGATGCATCTGGGCCGCTTCAGCGGACCTGCCGGCAGCATGCTCCGCCGGACCGAGACGACCCGCCGCCAGGCCGAGATCTTCGCCGCTCTGGGGGTGCAGGAGCCGGCCCGCTTCCTTCACCTGGAGGCCGCGCCTACCTCGGCGACGGCCTGACCTCGTCGTCCTCCCCGCTCAATTCGCCATAGGCACACGCGTGAGTTCCAGCTGCGGAACTCCGGGGTCATGCGCGCCTCCTTTCCGAGGTCCAGCCCCGGCACGGGAAGCGTGTATCAGGCCACGATTATCCCGACCTGATCCCGCTCTGGCGAACTCATCACCATGGCGACGCGGCATAACGGGCTCCACGGAATAACGTCTCTTATTCCGCCTTTCTCGCCTGCACTTTCTGGCTGGCCGACGCCCTGGCGCGCTGCGGCTGCGTGGACGAGGCCGAGGATGTGATGTCGGAGGCGGTCGCGCTGGGCGGCGAGCTCGGCCTGCTGGCTGAGGAGCTCGATCCCGGGAGCGGTGCGATGCTCGGCAACCACCCGCAGGCTCTCAGTCACGCGACGCTGGTGGCGGCCGCGTTCTCGATCGAAGCCGCTAAGGCTTGAGGAAGGCCCCCAGGATCGCGCCGTAGGCCACGTGAGCCAGCAGCGTGACGGCCCCCGTTCGCCGCCCGTAGTTCTGCGCGAACAGGGCCGGCGGTTCGAGAACCGCCAGCCGGAAGCCGGTCCGTTCGGAAGCCATGCGGGGGTGGATCGAGGGCAGCTGCGGGATCAGCACGATCAGGGCCAGCAGTCCGTGACCGAGCCCGAAGGCTGCGCCGAGCAGGGGGCCTGACCTTCCCAGGAGCGCGAAGGCCGAGGCGTAGAAGAGCGCGAAGACCTGGCCGACGCCGAAATGGATGAGCACGCCAGGAAAGCGCGCCCTGTCGAGGTTCGAGGTCACGAGGGTGCCGAGCATCGTGATCAGGTCCATGCGGGTCTGCCTGCCAAGCTGCGCCGCGACCAGGATGGCAGTCAGCACGGCCGTCGCGATGAACCCGAAGGTCAGCCAGCCTGGCCAGTCCACAAATCAGATGATGAGGCAGCTCTCATGGCGCGTCGAATCGCTCTCATGACCGGGGGTCTCAAGCCGGCAGCCCGCGCGGGGGGCAGCCGAAGAGCGGGGTTCTGCCCCGGGTACGGGGATCAGTCGAAGGTGGCGATGACCCCGGTCCAGGGCACCGACGAGCTGAGCGTGGCCGAGTAGCTCTGAGACCCCACCGCGCTCAGTACCTGCCAGGCCGCCTGCTGACCGGTGTGGGTGTTGCTGGCCGTCGACTGCTCGGTCGCGGTGGTGGTGTACCCGGCGGTCTGCCCGCTGACCGTCCGGTCGGCGTTCCAGCCGACGTCGGCGACCACGACCTCGCTGGCCTGGGTGGTGGTCCCGGTGGCACCGGTCGAGGCCGTGCTGCTGTTGCCCTGGGCGCTCGCGGCACCGTCGAGCGGCGATCCCGAGGCACCCGTCACCTCGACCACCGTCATGGCCAGGGCGGCCGGCGAGGCCACGCTCACCGTCACACCGCTCACGCTGCCGGCGTTGGCCGCGTACCAGATCTCGTTGTCGCCCTGGGAGCCGCTGGTGACCGTGGCAGCCTGGTGCCACACGTCCCCCGTCCCATCGCTCACGCCGCCGACGACGGTCAGGCCGGTGGTGCTGCGGATCCTGATCGTGGCCACCAGCAGGTCCCCAACGCTGGTGTGGGTGCCGGTGGAGGCCGTCAGCGAGGTCCCGAGCGCGGTGTTCGCGGCTCCGAACGACTGTGCCACACCGGGGGACGCGATGGCCTCAGTCGGCCGCCATACGAAGACCGCCGCCGAGAGCACGAGGACCGCCCCCGCCAGCCCCCCCAGCATGGCTGCCCGATTTCGCGGCGTTTGGGGCCCCCCGGGTGACGGATGCGAGGCACCCCGGGCGTGTTCAGAAGCCTTCACGCCCGACCCCGACCAACGGGCTCGGGCGCACAGCCGTCGACGACGAGACCGCCTCTGTTCACACCATTCCCTCACGCCGGCCGTCGATCGGCAGACATGGTAGTCAAGCGAGCCCTCGCCACGCCATGGGTAATCGAACCGAGGCCTCTGGGACAGGCAGCCCAGCCGGCCGCCCAGGGGAGGGGGCCGCTGAGCGCCTCGGTCGGGCTCCTTTTCTCTGGCCGGGTCGGGCGTGAGCGACCCGACCTGGCGCGCGCGCCGGCGCGGACATCGCGGACGCGGAAGGCGGAGGCGCAGGCCTGGCTGCGGGCGCACCGACCGCTCGCGGACGCGAAGGGGCGGCCCGTCTCGACGGCGTGCGGGGCCCGCCCGGCCTCCGTCCTGGCCCCCGACCCGGACTCCACGCCGTCTCGCCCGCCCTCGAGCACGACCCGGCTGACCTCCGACACACGTCGAGCGCACGCGCAGCAGCTCTTCTCCAGGGGGCGTCCGCGGCGGGCCCGGCGCCGGATCGAGGCCCGCTTCCAGCTGCGGGAGGCGCTCGAGTCCTTCCAGGCGCCGGGCGCCGCGCCGGCGCCGACGGGGCCCTCACAGAGCTGGCCGCCAGGGACGAGACGGCGCGCGTGCGCGACGACAGCCACGGCGGACGCTCATCCCCCCGGGGCCGAGTCGCCCTCGCGCTCGCCGAGGGCAGGAGGTCGCGGGAGGCGGCCGCCGAGGTCTGCCTCAGCGCCCAAGACGGTCGAGTACGACTCCGGGGCGTCTACCCCACGCTCGAGATCCCCTCGCGAGAGGAGCGGGCGGCGGCCCTCGGGCCTACTCCCGGCGACGCGAGGCCCGGGCTCAGGTGCCGGTGATCGAGGCCGGCCCCGGCGCAGGGTACGGATTCAGGATCAGGGGTGGCAGGGGCGGCTGGCTGAAGTCGAAGTCGGCGGCCAGGTTGCCGAGGACGACGGCCTCCTCCCGGACCGTGGGCCGGGGGTCGGGTCGGCCGTCGGTCTTGGGGTCGAGGCGCTGCCCGGCCAGGAAGTCGTCCTCGATGAACTTGGCGTAGGCGTCGTGGCTCAGGACCTGGTGGTCGACGTAGCCGCGCCGGGCGTAGGGGCTGATCACGATGCCGGGGACCCTCAGCCCGTACCCGTTCTCGTCCAACCTGGGCGGCACCGCGTGGTCGTAGAAGCCCCCCCAGTCGTCCCAGCTCAAGAAGATCGCGGTCGAGCTCCAGTCGGGGCTCCGCATGAGGGCGTTGACGAGCCCCGTAACGTAGGCCTGCCCGGTGCTGACGCGGGCCGGCGGGTGCTCGCTGTCGGTGCCGTTGGGGACGATCCAGGAGACCGACGGCAGGTTGCCCGCGGCGGCGTCGGAGTAGAAGTGGTAGAGGTCCTGGACATCCTGCAGCTGCCGGTCCTGCCTCACGTCCGTGAACCAGGGCAGGGGATTCCAGATGCCGGGGGTGCCGGCGTTCTGGGCCCGCTGGACGCAGGTGTTCTGGGTGTCGTCCTCGCAGTCGGGCTCGGTGCCCGGCGCCACGTAGTACTTCCAGCTCACGTGGTGGCGGTCGAGGAGCCAGGTGAGGTCGGTCCAGGCGTAGAGGGAGCGGTTCGTGGGCGGCGCCGAGGCCGAAGGGGAGGCGGCCGCACGGCGCTTGGACCTGGCCGCCTTCTCGCCCGGGTTGGGCGGTTTCTGGAGGGCGTTGACGCAGCTCATGGGGTCGGCGGCGTTGGAGCAGGCCGCCGACCACTCCGAGAGCAGGAAGAGGTGCTCGGGCAGGCTCCAGGAGGCGTTGGGCTCGAACATGTGGTCCTGGAGCGTGAAGTCCTGGGCGTAGGTCCAGTAGTTGGGGATTTCGCGGGCGTCCTTCCAGCCCATCACGTCCGTGCGTGGGCCGTTGGTGCAGGCGGGGTCGTTCGTGTTCTGGCAGCCCTTGCGGCCGCCTTCGGCCTGCGCCACGAAGCCGTTCATCAGCCCCCCCGCGACGTCGGCGGTGGCGTTGGTCGCCCCGTGGGGCCCGCCCGCGTTGACATCGGCGGGGTCGTGGTAGGGGCGCACGCAGCCGCCGTGAAGGGGGTCCGCGACGCAGGTGGTGAACCGGCCGCCGGAGCGGGGCAGGCCGTCCGCGCCGGGGAAGGTCCCGAAGTACTCGTCGAAGGATCGGTTCTCCTGCATGATGATGATCACGTGCCGGATCTTCTGGATCCCGGCCAAGGAGGCCTGGCGGCTGGGGGGCGTGCCGCCGGTGCAGGCCGCCAGGACCAGGCTCCCGGCGACGGCGGTGGCGATCGCGCGGGCTCGACCCATGTCCGGGAAGAGCGCACCACCGCCAGGTTTCAGGACCGTTTCGGAAAGGTCAAGAATCCGTCAGGCTCCTGGCGCTCCCCGGAACCCTGGGCCGGGCCGTCGACGGTGCCCTTCGACGCGACGACGGGTCCCCGGCACACCAGGGACCCGGCCCTCCCGGGGGAGTTCAAGATCGAGCGGCTCCGTGAGGAGGGCGCGGGAAGGGAGTCTGTGCTACGAACTCCCTCGAACAAGGATTGGGCGGAGGCACGGGCGGGACGCCGACGTGATCGGCGCGGACGATTGGCACCCGGGATCGGACTCCGGGAGGCGAGAGACGAGCCGGCCCGGCGGGTCAGCCGACGAGCCCCGCGAGCCGCTCCCGTAGGAGGGCCTCCGCGCCCTCCATGAGCCTGCGGACCACCTCCCCGGCCGGGCGCGCGCTGTCCAGCAGGCCCACGGCCTGCCCAGCGTAGACGTGGGCGACCGTGTAGTCGCCCTCCTGGCGCGCCCGCCGGAACTCCTCCGCGGCCGATGGGTCCTCCAGCATCTCCGCCTCGCGCCCGTGCCAGCGGTCGGTGAAGCGGTTGCGCAGGGCCCGGCCCGGGAACTCCTCCGGCCAGGGGACCCCCTGCGCTCGGTCGAAGAGGTGGGTGCGGACGGTCTCGCTCTCCGCCGCCGCCAGGATCCTTTCCACGGCCTGGGGGGGGTTGCGGCTCTCGGGGCAGACCGTGAACGCGGTCCCCACCCACACCCCCTGCGCCCCGGCCGCGAGGCAGGCGGCGACCCCGGCCGGAGAGGCGATCCCTCCCGCCGCCAGGACGGGCCGGGAGGTTGCATCCAGCACGATCTGGAGCAGGGGGAGGCTTCCCACCGAGCCCGTGTGACCGCCCGCCTCGTGGCCCTGGGCGACGACGAGGTCCACCCCCGCCCGGTCGGCCAGGACCGCCTCGGCGCGGGTGTGAACTTGGGTGGCGACCAGGGCGCCCGCCCGGTGCAGGGCCTCGACATAGAGCTGGGGGGACCCGAAGGAGACCGAGACCAGGTAGGGCCGCATGCCGGTGACCGCCTCCAGCATCTCGGGCCTTTGCTGCAGGTCCCAGGCCATGAGCCCGACGCCGAGGCGGAGCCCGGGGTCTTGAGCCCGGGCCACGGCCACCTCCCGGTCCACGAACTCCGGGGAATCGCGGCTGCCCACCCCGATCATGCCCAGGCCGCCGGCCTCGCTGACCACCCGCGCCAGGTCGCCTCCGGCCACCCCCGCCATGGGGGCGCCGACGAGGGGGTAGCGGAACGCCAGGGTCCCGGTCAGGTAGGTCCTCAGCATCCGTCCCATTCTCGGGCCTCGGCCATCTGGCCGGCCCGGGCCAGACGCGCACCGCGCCGAGCGCCGCTGGTAGACTCGGCCCCGGGCGATGGAGCTCGCCCGGGCGCCCGGGGGGCGCCGCAACCGCTCAGTCGGGCTGATGGCTCCTGGCAGCATCCCCCAGCGGGAGGTCATGCGAGCCTTCGACATGGACGGCGACCCGGGTCCCAGAGAACGTCCCGGCCGCGGGGGCGGGGCCCTGCCCGACGCGCCTGGGGCGGGCGTGCCCGCGTCCCCCGCCGCCCGCGAGGTGGCGCTCTCGGTCCCGGAGGTGCGCCAGCTCATCGCCGGGGAGGACGGGGCCATCATGCCGGCGCACGCTCGCCGCCGCCTCTGGAGGAGCTGGGGTCTCAGCCCAGGCCACGCCTTGAGGGCGGCGCCCCCGGCATCGAGACCCCCCTCTCCACGGCGATCCACCGCGAAGACCTCTGCGAGCCGGTCGAGGATGCTCTCCTGGGCTCTCCTGGGCGCTCCCGCGCGGGCACCCGCGCTCGCGCGCGGTCTGCTTCACCTGCGATCACCTCTCGGTCGCCGGCTGGGAGAGCGACGACGGTGCCCTCTTGCGCGGTGACCCGGGCCTCGGGCGGCGTCGGGCCTGCCCGGCCTTGCCGGAGGGGCGCGCGCTGGGCCGCCGGCCCCACCTGAAGGAGGGCCTCAAGCCGGGCCCCCGCGACCTCATCGTCGAGGGTCTCACCGGCCTCGAGGCAGGGCTTCGCGCCCTCTTCAGGTCGACGACCCTCAACGACCCCCCCGCCTCCCGGCCGGAGCTCGGCTCCGGGGTCGAGGGGTTGGGCTGGTTCGGCGGCCGGCGGCGGCCCGACGGCCTGCTCCGGCGCGCGGAGGCGGCCGGGGGCGGCCCGCCTTGACGGGCGGCAC
>JBOHUY010000067.1:0-6274 GCA_050735015.1 Candidatus Dormibacterales bacterium
TGGTACTCCTCGTTCGTGAGGGTCTGCGAGGGCGCGACGACCATGGACTCGCCCGTGTGAATGCCCATAGGGTCGAGGTTCTCCATATTGCAGACCGTGATGCAGGTCCCGGCGGCGTCCCGCATGACCTCGTACTCGAGCTCCTTCCAGCCGTAGAGGGAGCGCTCGACCAGGACCTGGTGGATGGGGGAGGCGGCGAGGCCGCCCGTGACCACTCGCTCGAGCTGGTCGAGCCCGGTCACGAAGCCGCCCCCGGTACCGCCCAGTGTGTAGGCGGGCCGCACGACCAGGGGCAGCCCCTCATCCCGGGCGAAGGCGCGGGCCGGCTCCACCCCGTCGCAGACGCAGGAGGCGGGCACGGGCTCGCCGATCTCCATGAGCATGGCCTTGAAGGCCTCGCGGTCCTCGGCGCGCCGGATGGTCTCGGCGGAGGCGCCCAGGAGGCGGACCCCGAAGCGGTCGAGAACGCCCGCCTCGTGCAGCTCCATGGCCAGGTTGAGGGCGGTCTGGCCCCCCAAAGTGGCGAGGAGACCGTCCGGGCGCTCGCGCTCGATGATCCGGGCCAGCACGTCTTTGGTGAGGGGCTCCACGTAGACGGCGTCGGCGACGTCCTCGTCGGTCATGATGGTGGCCGGGTTGGAGTTGACGAGGACTGTCTCCACGCCCTCCTCCCGAAGCGCGCGGCAGGCCTGCGTGCCCGCGTAGTCGAACTCGGCCGCCTGCCCGATGACGATGGGGCCGGACCCCACGATGAGGACCTTGCGGGGCCGGGGAGGGCGGACCCGGACCGCCGGCCGGGGCGCCGGCCGGTGGCTCCGCATCATCTCCACGAAGCCGTCGTAGAGGCCCTGGGCGTCCTGGGGTCCGGGCGCCCCCTCGGGGTGGTACTGGACGCTCATGACGGGGAGCTCGCGGTGGGCCAGCCCTTCCACCGAGCCGTCGTGGAGGCTCCGCTGCGAGACGTAGAAGCCGCCCGCCGGCAGCGAGCCCTCGTCGACCTGGAACTCGTGGTTCTGGCTGGTGATGACGACCGCCCCCGAGCCTTCGTCCCTGACCGGGTGGTTGGCGCCGTGGTGGCCGAACCGAAGGCGGCTTGTGGTCCCCCCCGCAGCCCGGCCCAGGATCTGGTGGCCGAGGCAGATGCCGAAGACCGGGAGGCGCCCCAGGGCCTGGCGGCAGAGCTCGACGGGCGCCTCCAGCACGCCCGGGTCGCCGGGCCCGTTGGAGAGCAGCAGCCCAGCGGCCCCCGAAGCCCGCACCTCTTCCCAGCCAGCCGTGTGGGGGAGGACCACGACGCGGCAGCCGCGCTCTCTGAGCGAGCGCAGAATGTTGGCCTTGACCCCGTAGTCGACCACCGCCACCGTCAGCCCGGCGCCCCCGGCCCCGGCTCCGGCCGCCCTCCGCAGCTCCGGCGGGAGGGGCTCCAGCCAGACCTCCTCGCGGGCCCGTGAGACCTCGGCCACGAGGTCCTGATCGGAGACCGGGGTCACGCGCCGGGCCTCTTGGGCGAGCTCGGCGAGCTCCTCCGGGCACGGACGCCCGGGCAGGTGCACGAGCACGGCCCGGAGGGCGCCGCGGGCCCGCAGGTGTCTGGTCAGAGCGCGCGTGTCAACCCCGGCGATGCCGGGCACGCCGCTCCGCTCCAAGAACTCGTGGAGGCCGCCCCGCGCCTCGTGGTGGCTGGGCGACGGGCAGACCCAGCGGGCGATGAATCCGCGCGCCCAGGGCCGGCCCGACTCATCGAACGGCGCGCTGACGCCGTAGTTGCCATGCAGCGGGTAGGTCATGCACAGCATCTGGCCGGCGTAGGAGGGGTCGGTGAGCACCTCCTGGTAGCCCGTCATGGCCGTGTTGAAGACGACCTCGCCCTCACCCCGCGCGTCGGCCCCCAGGGGGGTCCCCACGAAAGCCCGCCCGTCCTCCAGGACGAGCGCGGCCGTCTTCATCTCTCGGGCCCCAGGATGACGGCCGCGTCGAGCCCGTCCAGCTCCTCCAGGAGCACGCGCACCCGCTCGGACTCCGAGGTGGGGACGTTCTTGCCCACGTAGTCGGGGCGGATGGGCAGCTCCCGGTGGCCGCGATCCACGAGCACCGCCAGCTGGATCGCACGCGGGCGCCCGTACTCCATGAGCGCGTCCAGGGCCGCCCGCACCGTGCGCCCGTGGTGGATGACGTCGTCCACCAGCACCACGGTGCGGGCGTCGAGGGGCGGTACCTGCGAGGGGGGCCGGGCCGCGGGGGCGCGCAGGTGGAGATCGTCGCGATGCCGGCTCACGTCGAGCGCCCCCGTGGGTACCTCCCCGTCCTCCAGCTGGACCAGGAGGGCCCCCAGGCGGCGGGCGAGCAGGTCGCCCTTCGACATCACCCCCACCACCACCAGCCCCTCCGCGCCGCGGTTGCGCTCGACGATCTCGTGGGCGATCCTGACCAGGCCCCGGCGGATGGCGTCGGCGTCCATGAGGGTGGTCCTGACCGTCCCCTGCGCGGCGGGCGGGGGGGCGTTCAAGCCAGGACCATGTCGAGCAGGGCCATGCGGATGTGGAGGCCGTTGCGGGCCTGGCGGAAGTAGGCGGCGCGGGGGTCCGAATCCACCTCGGGCGCGATCTCGTCGACACGGGGCAGGGGGTGCATGACGATGGCCCCCGGCTTGAGCAGGGACATGGAGCGGGCCTCGATCCTGTAGACGCCGCGCACCCTCTCGTACTGGGCGAGGTCCTGGAACCTCTCCTTCTGGATCCGGGTCTGGTAGACGACGTCGCAGGTCTTGAGCGCAAGGTCCAGGTCCTGCGACTCGGTCCAGGCCACCTGGTGTTCGTCCAGGTGGTCCTTGATGTCCTGGCGCATGGCCACCTGGGGGGGCGCGACGAAGACCAGCTCGATGCCCCGGTACTTGCTGAGCAGGTAGGAGAGAGAGCGCACCGTGCGCCCGTTGGCGAGGTCTCCGACCATGGCCACCCGTAGCCCGTCGACGCGGCCCAGCTCGTCCGCGATGGTGTAGAGGTCGAGCAGGGCCTGGGTGGGGTGTTGACCCTTGCCGTCCCCGGCGTTGATGACGGGCACGTCGCTGACGGCCGCCGCCCGCTGGGCGGCGCCCTCTTCATGGTGCCGCAGGACGATGACGTCGGCGTATCCGGAGACGATGCGAACCGAGTCCTCCAGCGTCTCGCCCTTGGCCGCCGAGCTGAACTCGCGCGCGTTGTCGGTCCCGATCGTGAGCCCGCCCAGGCGGAGCATGGCCGCCTCGAAGGAGAGCCGGGTGCGGGTGGAGGGCTCGTAGAAAAGGGCCGCCATGACGCGGCCCTGGAGGCGCCCGGCGAACCTGTGCGGCTCCCGCTTCATCTCGCCGGCGCGCGCAAAGATCTCCTCCAGGAGGGGACGCGTGAACTGCTGGCTCTCGATAACGTGGGGACGCCCAGAAGCCGCTCCCGCGAGGGCCCCGCCGAGCGTGCCCGTGAGCGCTGTGGCCATGAAAAAACCTCCTTCCCGGCCTCGCAGAGCCGGCTTAAAGGAACCTGCCCGGCAAGTCTAACAGCCCGGCGGCGGGCCGGGTGCCCGCCTCAGGCCTTGGGGAGGGCCCTGTAGAACCGGCAGGGGGGCGAGTCGGCCGTGGTGAAGAAGTTCCAGCGCCGGCACCAGGTGGTGCCGTCGAACTGGCGGCAGGTCCCGCAACCGACGCGCGGCCGGGCCGCCTTGGTCTTGGTCATCTCGTCCCGAGGGCTGGGCGTCAGGCCCACCTCCCAAGTCTAGGTTCTAAGCAAAGGGGGCCGGGCGCCCGCCGCTGGTCGTCGGCTGCCGCGCCAGCGATCTGCGGCCGTACGTCGAGGACTACCTCGGCGGCATCGGTCGGGTTCCCCCGATGGCGCGGTCAAGGGCGCTGATCAGCGTGGTTGGTTCGCCCACCATGGGCTCCATCCCTTCAGGAATTCGACTGGATACCTTGGAACGCGCTCATTCCGGATCTCGCACCGGATGGCCTGCCAGCGTAGCGAGCACGCCAACGCTGACCGCCCACACGACCGCGTGTAGCCCCACCAAGGTCAATCGCATCGCCGCCGGAGGACCCGGATAAAGGGCGGGTGACAACGAGGTAATCACCGCCAGAGCGGTGGCCACGATGCGGAAGTTCCTCACAGGTCGGCGGGTCTTCGCCGCCAAAGCACCAAGCACGATGCCTGCGGCGAGGGTGGAGACCGCCGCCGACAGCGCTACCGAAGCCAGGCTCAGGGGACCCATCCCAATCAGCGAGGGGAGGAAGACACTCTCGTCCACGGTCCCGGCGGCCAACCCTGCCTCGAAGAGAGCTACTGCTCCGGCCACCGAGACGAGCACAGCCAGACCGGTTGCCCATGTCACTCGGGCCCACCAGGGGTGGCGAGGTTCCCCCCCTTCTGCGAGGTAGTCGCGACCTTGATTGCCGACGAGTTCCCGCGTCAACTCGTGTTCCTGTTTGGGGTATCGATCGCAGGGTGGTTGTGGCCGTCTCGCCTGGGCGTGATCTTCTGACTCATCAGATCCTCCCTCTCTGGCCAAGCTCGATCGGGACTTGCGCCAGCAACCTGCACGAACTCTCCGAGGAGGTCTCATGGGACCCTCCGGAGTGCCGGGGTTCGGGCCGCGTCGCGGGCGACCTCGGGGCTCTGCCGGATCGTGGTGTTGATCCGGTTGAACATGTTGTCATGGCCACCATCATGATGATCGCGGCCAGGCCCTTCTCATCGTAGTGCCGGGCGGCCGCGGCCCAGATCTCGTCGGTGACCGAGTCCGGCCGGTCGGCAAGCCGGGTGGCTGCCTCGGTGATGGCCAGGACGGCGCGCTCCGCGTCGGTGAAGCAGTTGCTGTCGCTCCAGGCCGGCAGCCGCACCAGCCGTTCGAGCGATTCGCCGGACTTGCCGGCGGCGCCGAGGCCGAACTCGACGCAGGCGCTGCAGCCGTTGGTCTGGCTGGCCCGCTTCGAGCGGCTCGTCGACCAGGTCATGCAAGTCGAGCCCTACCGTTCAGCCGATCGCGTCTTCTGGATCGTCGACAACGGCAGCTCCCACCGCGGCCAGGCCGCCGCCGATCGCCTCGGCTCCGGCTTCGCCACCTCGGTCATGGTCCACCTGCCCATGCATGCCAGCCGGCTGAACCAGATCGAGATCTGCTTCTCGATCCTCCAGCGCAAGGTCCTCACGCCAGCGGACGTCACTTCCCTGGCCGAGCTCGAGGCCAACATCCTCGCCTTCCAGGCCGGCTACCAGGAGATGGCCAAGCCCTTCGAGTGGAAGTTCACTCGGCGTGACCTCGACAGTCTCCTCACACGGCTCGCCACAGTCTCAGTCGCGGCTTGAATACGTGATCGAACTTTCCGGCTGGAGCACTTAGGCGGCCAGGGGGAGCGCCCGGCCAGCCGCCCTTAGTGCCGGAAGTGGCGTACCGAGGTCATGACCATGGCCATCCCGGCGGCGTCGGCGGCCGCCACCACCTCCGCGTCCCTGACCGACCCGCCGGGCTGGATGACAGCAGTGACCCCCGCCCGGGCGGCAGCCTCCACCCCGTCCGGGAAGGGGAAGAAGGCGTCGGAGGCCATGACCGAGCCCCGGGCCCTCTCCCCGGCGCGCCGGGCGGCCATCTCGACCGCCTCCACGCGGCTCATCTGCCCCGCCCCCACGCCCACGGCGGCGAAGCCGCGGGCGAGGAGGACCGCGTTCGACCTCACGTGCTTGACGGCCAGCCAGGCGAACTCCAGCTGGGCCCATTCCTCCTCGCCCGGGCCACGCTGCGTCGGCACCGCGCAGGAGGCGCGGTCGAAGCCTTCTCGGTCCCAGGTCTGGACCAGCAAGCCGCCCGGCAGCGAGCGCACGTCGAGGTCCTGCAGGAGGGCGCGGGCAGGGCCCACCTCCAGCACGCGCAGCCGAGAGCGCCCGGCCAGCACCTGGCGTGCCTCCGGCTCGACCTGGGGGGCGACCACCACCTCCAGGAAGACGCCGGCCACCTCGCGCGCGGTCTCGGCGTCGAGGGGCCGGTTGAGGGCGACCACCCCCCCGTAAGCGGAGACGGTGTCGCAGGCGTAGGCGGCGCGGTAGGCCTCCAGCAGCCGGTCGGCGGTGGCGAGCCCGCAGGGGTTGGTGTGCTTGATGATGGCGGCGGCGGGGTGGCCGTACTCGCTCACCAGCCGGAAGGCGGCGGCGGCGTCCTGGAGGTTGTTGAAGCTGAGCTCGGCGCCCTGGACCTGCTGCGCCCCGCCCAGGCCGCCGGGGGCGGGGGCGAGGCGGTAGAAGGCGCCACTTTGGTGGGG
>JBOHUY010000068.1:0-3368 GCA_050735015.1 Candidatus Dormibacterales bacterium
CGCCAGCACCGCGTCCACGGCGGCGGGATCGAGGCGGCCCGCGCGGACGTCGGCCCGGAGCTGATCGACGGCCTGCTTGGCCGTCAAGGCGGGCCGGTGAGAGCGCGGCTCGGTCATGGCGCGGAAGGCGCAGGCGGCGGCGAGCAGCCGCGCCGTGGCCGGGATGGCCGGGCCTTTCAGGCCCCGATGATAGCCAGAGCCGTCACAGCGTTCGTGGGTCATGGAAGCGATCGCCCCCAACCGGGCGAGGGCGGGCGGGCGGCCGAGCATCCTCTCCGCGTAGTACGTGTGCATCCGCATCCGCTCCGACTCGGAACGCGAGAGGGGACCCGGCTTGTCCAGGATCGATGCGGAAACGCCGTGCAGGCCGATGTCATGAAGCAGCGCCGCGCGGCGTACGGCCGCGACCTCCGCGTTGGGAAGCCCGGCGCCGGCCGCCGCGCGGGCCGCCAGCCCGGAGACGCCTCTGGAGTGGCCGGCGCGTGAGGGTGACCGCAGGTCGGTGAAGTCGGCGATCGCCTCCAGAGCCGCATCGAGCTCCCCCTCTGTCAGGCGTCTTTGCAGCCCCGGCTCGGACTCGATCATCCGCTGCCAATCGGGCTCTGTGAGCAGGTCGCCGAGCACGTCCCCCGCCATGGCGCAGAAGGCATCGGCGATCGCCGGGTCGAACTGGGTTCCGCGCCGTTCTCGAGCCACTGCGATCGCGGCCGGTGCGCCCCCCGCCCGGTCGAAGACCTCCACGACGTCCGCGAGGTGGAACAGCCGCGTAGAGAACGCGATGGCCTCGCCACGCACGTCTCCAGGGACGCCTTTGCCGTCCCAGCGGGTGAACACGTGCTGCAGCGGGGCTCCCACCTCTGCGCCAAGACCGAATCGCTCGGCCAGGCGTGCCGTCGTCAGGCAGTGCGAGCGCAAGCCCTGCTCGATGGCGCTCCCCCCGCTTGCGACCAGCTTGACGGCCAGCTCCAGGCGGTCCATGGCCCGCCTGCCGGCGCCGACGTGACGAAGCGCAAACCCGAGCAGGGGCAGCCCGACGAGGTCGATCTCGTAGCTGTCAGCTCTGTAGGCGATGTCGTCACCGAACCACGCGGCCACGGCCGCCGTATCGGCGACGCAGCCCACCCACGCGAGGGTGACCACGTAATAGAGGGAGGCACGCTGGTCGCGGTCCAGGCCGAAGCGATCGCCCAGCCGGGCGGCGATCACCCAGGATCGCAGGACGTGCTCCATGGACTGGCCCATGCCCAGATCGAGGGCCAGCGAGAACGCGGCGACCAACTCAGCCAGCCGGAGGCCCGAATCGCGGTCGCTCGCGGCTCTGACCTCTGCCGTTCCCACTTTCTCGCTTTCCTGGACGCGATCCGGCCCCCGCATCGATAAGACGGACCTCACTGACGACGGCCGAGGGCCCTCGTGGGGCCGCTCAGGCGCCAATGTAACGGGTGAGTCGCCTTGGAGCGCCGCTTGGTTCTGAAGGCAGGCGTGCTCCCGGCCGCCCTCGGTGAGCCGCGGCCGACCCGCGAAGTCGATCTCCAGGCCGGGGCCCTCGACAACGACGTGGGCCGAGCCGCGACCACGTAGTCCACGACGTGGTGGCGGCGACGGCGCAGATCGCGGGGGCGGAGCTGCCGATCCTGAACGCGAGGCGCTTTCCCATCCTGCGCGGGCTCCGGCCGGACGTTCCGATAGCGGCGTGGCACGAAGCGCAGGGGTGCCATGGCCGCAGCACTGCGAGTCGGGAGGCCACAGTGCCTGCGCCAGAAGAGCCGACGCCTGATGGAACACGTCGGAGACCGGCGCGAAGGTCAGGAAACCTGACGGGGCAGTCCATCGGGTCTTGGAGCGTCACGGGCCAGGTACGGACGAGCGCGACCGTGGCGCCCGCTGCTCGTAAATCGAACTCCGGTTGATCGGGATTCAAGATTGGCGCGAGCACCGGTCGATCGCTCCGACTCGGCCGGACACAGGTCCCGGCAGATGATCGGAGCACCGCCAACTCGCACGCGAGGAGAACATGCGTGGCGGCGTCCGAGATTCTGTGGACACCCCACCTCCGGGCGGGGGTGGGGCGGAGGGTGCTACCTGGCGGCGGCGTCGCCCCAGGTGCCCGCGGGCTCTTCTCTCACCTCCCTGCCCGACACCGTGAGGTAGGCCACGACCGCGATGATCAGGACCGACAGGACCACTGTCGTGCTCCCCAGCCCGAACCCGATGCCCCCCTGTGCGGGCCTCCGTCCCAGCCAGTCGGCGAACGAGGCTCCCAGAGGACGGGTGATGACGTACGCGATCCAGAAGGCGACCACTTCGTTGAGGCGGACGAACCGGTACGCCAGCGCGGGCAGTGAGATGAGGACGGCGAAAAGGACGGCCGAGGCCAGGTAGCCGAGGCCGAGCGTGGTCGCCGTCATGTCCCCGGTGGCCGTGCCCAGAGCGAAGGTTGCGATGACCGTCGCCCAGTAGAAGAGCTCCCGCCGGAACGTGTGAACGCTGTGTATGGAGAGCGTTCCCTCGCTCCTGTACCAGAGGACGAAGACGACCACCAGGCAGGCGGCGAAGAACGCGCTCGACGCCGCGTAGGGGACCCCGACGACGATGTGCAGGACGTCGGCGGCCATGGTGCCGAACACGGCGACCATGGCCACGGCGAACCAGTAGAGCGGGGTCACGTACCTTCGCACCGCCAGCTGCAGGACGAGGGCGACGGCCAGGCCCAGGAACCCCAAGACGACGGCCAGGTACTTGTTGATGTCGTAGACCAGGTAGTCGGAGGCGGCCTCGCCCATGGCCGTCGTGAGCAGTTTGACGGCCCAGAAGTAGGCGGAGATCTCGGGGACCTTCCTCACGGCCGTCATCGGGAGGTGCGGGTTCTGCATGGGCGGTGGCCTTCAGCCGGGGCGGCGTGCGCTGAGCGGGCGGGTACAGGGGGGGCGCCGGCCTGGCGGGCCTCGATCGTATCGCGCCGCCGCGCCGGGCCACAAAGGGCCCGGCCGGCTCGGGGGGACCGGCCTCGAGTCGCGGCCGGCCGCTGGGGGGGCCGCTTAGGTCGGCATCCGCGGCACGGAAGGCGCTGAGCTGTGTAATAATGTGGCGCCCCACTATGAGTTCAGTAACAGATGCCCCTCGCCTGGAGCTGGCGGCGGACGGGGACGGCCGCCTCTACGACCGCCGGACACGGGCCTTCACGGCCCAGGTCCTCCCCGCCTCGGCTGCCACCGACGCCATGGAGGCCCTGGCCGCCGTCCGCGCGGCCGCGCGTGGCATGCACCTCCTGATGGAACGCTGGGCGGAGGCGGAGCGCCTCAGCGAGGGCCGCCTCCAGCTCCTCATCCGGCTTCGATTCGTGGCCGAGGGGGGCGTCAGCCTGGGAG
>JBOHUY010000069.1:0-1581 GCA_050735015.1 Candidatus Dormibacterales bacterium
ACGACGAGGTCCAGCGGCTGAACTTCCTTCTCTTCGGCCTCATCCTCGTATGCGTCATGGTCCTGCGCCCGCAGGGCCTTTTCCCGAGCCGGCTGCGCGCCCAGGAGCTGACCAAGGGCACCTCGGACGAGGGCATCTTCGACACCCGGAGCGCCTGATGGGAGAAGAGGCGCCGGCGGCGGAGGAGGACCTCCTCACGGTGAGCGGGCTGACCAAGCGCTTCGGCGGCCTGACGGCGGTGGACGAGGTCAGCTTCGGCGTCCGCCGCGGCGAGATCTTCGCGCTCATCGGGCCCAACGGCGCCGGCAAGACCACGCTCTTCAACAGCGTGACCGGACTCTTCCCCCCCACCTCGGGACGGGTCGTCCTCGACGGCCAGGACATCACGGGGCTCAGGCCCCACCGCATCGCCAAGCTCGGCATCGGACGCACCTTCCAGAACATCCGGCTCTTCGACTACATGACCGTGCAGGACAACGTCAGGCTGGGCCAGCACAGCCGCATGCACGCCAAGCTCTGGGACGCCGTCTTCAAGACGCGCCGCGAACGCGAGGAGGAGGCGCAGGTCTCCGAGCGCGCGCTGGAGCTGCTGCGCTTCGTGGGCCTCGAGCGGCACGCCGAGAACTTCGCCAGGAACCTGCCCTACGGCCTCCAGCGGCGCCTCGAGATCGCGCGGGCGCTCGCCACCAGGCCCAAGCTGCTCCTGCTCGACGAGCCCGCCGCGGGGTTCACGCCCCAGGAGAAGACGCAGCTGATGGCGCTCGTCCAGCGCATCCGCTCCTCGGGCATCACCATCTTTTTGATCGAGCACGACATGCGCCTGGTCATGGGCGTCTCCGAGCGCATCGTCGTCATCGACCACGGGGAGAAGATCGCGGAGGGCTCGCCCGAGGAGGTCCGCTCCAATCCCCGCGTCGTCGAGGCCTACCTCGGCAAGAGCGCCTGAAGGTGAGCGCGCCCGCGGCGCCCGCCTCCGCCCCCGCCGACGGCGGCCCCCTTTTGAGCCTGGAGGGAGTCAGCACCTTCTACGGCAGGGTGCAGGCCCTGCGGGAGGTCACCCTGCACGTGGAGAGGGGGGAGATCGTGGCCCTGATCGGATCCAACGGCGCCGGCAAGACGACCACCCTGCGCACCGTCTCCGGCCTGCTCCGCCCGGCCGCCGGGACCATCCACTTCGAAGGACGGCCCATCCACAGCGCCGGCCCGGACCGGATCGTGGCTCTGGGCATCTGCCAGGCCCCCGAGGGGCGCCGCCTGTTCTCGCGCATGAGCGTCCAGGAGAACCTCCTCATGGGCGCCTACACACGCCGGGACCGGGCCGCCATCCGGGGCGACATGGCACGAGTCTACGAGCTCTTTCCGCGCCTCAAGGAGAGGAGCAGCCAGATCGCCGGCACCCTCTCGGGGGGCGAGCAGCAGATGCTCGCCATCGGCCGGGCGCTTATGTCGCGGCCGAAGGTGCTGCTGCTCGACGAGCCGTCGATGGGACTGGCGCCGATCCTGGTCGAGACGATCTTCGGGGTCGTGCGCGAGAACAACCAGGCCGGGACGACGATCCTGCTGGTCGAGCAGAACGCCCTC
>JBOHUY010000070.1:0-5195 GCA_050735015.1 Candidatus Dormibacterales bacterium
GACGTGGGCAGCGACGGGGACGCCGTCCGCGGCGCCGGCATCGTGCTCGACCCGCGCGCGCTGCAGCCGGAGCTGACGGCGGCCATCCGCGCTCTCTCCGAGGTGCCCGAGCTCTGCCGTCTGCTGGGCGGCCTGGCCCGCCGGCGCGCCGTGGAGCGCTACTCGCTGGGCCGCAACTTGGACGGCCTCATCGGCCTCTACGAGGAGCTGGCCGGGGGCCGGCACGCGGCCGCACCGACCGCACCCTCCGCCTGACTCTGAGCGGGCCTTTGAGCCCCCCAAAAGGGCCTCATGGGGAGAGCCGCCCGCACGAGACCGCCCCCAGCACCTCCCTTGAGAACACCATGGCCTCGCGGGCCGGCCCCGGGAGTTGATGTACGCGCCCACCTCTCGCCTTGCCATCTACGCCTCCTCGTCACACGCGGTCCGGCCGGTTCGTCAACCCTGTGACGGATCATCGCGGGGGAATTTGACGGATGGACGAGAGGGACTGGCTGGCGCTGCGCTTCGAGGAGGAGATGCCCCGCCTGCGCGCGGTCGCCCACCGCATGCTGGGCTCGCGCGGCGAAGCCGACGACGCCGTCCAGGAGGCCTGGCTGCGCGTCAGCCGAGCGGGCGCGAACGGGGTCGGGAACCTGGCCGGCTGGCTGACCACGATTCGTCTCCCGCGGCTGTCTCGACATGCTGCGGGCGCGCCGGGCCCGGCGGGAACAGCCCGCGGGGGCGCACCTGCCGGAGCCGGCCGCCGCCCCGGAGGCCGGGACCGACCCCGAGCACGAAGCGCTCCTGGCGGACTCGGTCGGCCTCGCCATGCTCGTCGTGCTGGAGACGCTGGCGCCCGCCGAGCGAGTCGCCTTCGTCCTGCACGACATGTTCGCCATGCCCTTCGAGGAGATCGCCACCATCCTCGACCGATCCCCGGCCGCCTCGCGTCAGCTGGCGAGCCGGGCGCGGCGCCGCGTCCGTGCCAAGAGCCCTCCCGAGCCCCCAGGGCCGGGCGGCCACCGGCGCGTCGTCGAGGCCTTCCTCAGAGCCTCACGCACGGGGGAGCTGGGCCACCTGCTGGCCCTCCTCGACCCCGACGCCGTCCTGCGCTCGGACGACGCCGCCGTCAGGGCCGGAGCTCCCGCCGAGGTGCGGGGTGCGGCCGGCGTCGCCGCCACCTTCGCGGGGCGGGCGCGGGTGGCCCGGCCGGCCCTGCTAGACGGGGCTGCGGGCGCCGTCTGGCTGGTGGGCGGACGCCCCCGCGTGGCCTTCACGTTCACGATCCGGGACGAGAAGATCGTCGCCGTCGGGCTCGTCGCCGATCCCAAATGCCTTCGCGACCTCCACTTGCAGGTCCTGAGCCGGGAATCCTAATCCCAGGCCGCACGGCCCGGCGTCGGGCCTCAGGCCAGGGCGGCCCCGTCGCCCCCCCCGGCGCCGTCGGCCGGCCCGCGTCGCGCGCTGCGACGCCCACGAAGAAGAGCGGGGACCGTCAGTCCGTGCGAGCGTTCGTGAACCGGTACCCGATCCCGGGCACGGCCAGGATGTAGAAGGGCCGTGACGACTGCTCTTCGATCTTCCGGCGGAGGTTCCTGATGTGGACGTCGATGACTCGCGTCTCGATCGGGTACTCGTAGCCCCAGACGCGGTTCAGGATCTTCTCGCGGCTCAGCACCTTGCCCGCGTTGGAGGCCAGGAAGGCAAGGAGGTCGAACTCGGTGTGGGTGAGGTCCACCTGGCGGCCCGAGCGGTAGACCCTCCTCTCGTTGACGTCGATGGCCAGGTCCTTGAACTCGAGCCGGGTCCGGCTCAACTCGGCGTTCTCGAGGCGGACTTTGCGCAGGTGGGCGGCCACCCGCGCCATGAGCTCTCTCACGCGCAGCGGCTTGACGACGTAGTCGTCGGCGCCGATCTCGAGGCCCACCACGACGTCGATCTCGTCCGAGCGCGAGCTGACCATGATGATGGGCAGCCCGGCGTCCAGCCGGCGCACCTCACGGCAGACGTCGAAACCGGAGCCGTCGGGCAGGACGACCTCGAGCAGGATGAGGCTGGGCCGCCAGTCCTCCGCCTCGCGCGCGCCCGCCGCCGCGGAGTCGGCCTCCACGACCTCGTAGCCGTCCTGCTCGCAGGCAGCCCGCACCTCCCGCCGTATGGAGGGGTCGGGGTCGATGATCAGGACGCGGGCCGGATGGGGCTCGATCCCGCCCACGTCGTCGCGGACGCGCACGCTCATCACGACCAATGACTCTATCGACGGATGGCAAAGCTTGTAAAGAGTTGTGTCAGATTCCTTCGGCGGTCAGCTCCGGCGGAGCGCCGCCCCGGCCAGGCCGCGGACGCGAGCGCCGGCCCGGGATGCGAGCGCCCAGGAGCGGTCCAGGACCAGGTCCCAGCACCCGGCGTATTTGAGGGCGCGGCCGCCGAAGCCGGTCTTGAACTGCCAGAGGCCGAACCAGGGGTGGGAGGGGTCGGGCTCGGGGGGCACGCCCCAGAGGTCGTAGTCGCGGCAGCCCGCGTCCGCCGCGGCGGCCATGGCCTCGAACTGGAGGGCGTAGGCGGGCATGGCCTCCCGGTGGCGACCGTCGCTGCCCCCGAAGAGGTAATAGGCACGCCCGTCGTGGCGCGCGACCAGGATGGCCGCCACGGGCTCGCCTTGAACCCTGGCCACGTACGTGCGGCACCAGGGCAGGACCTCCAGGAGGCACGTGTAGTAGGAGGCGCCGGGCAGGCTGATCCCCTGCCGCCGCGCCGTGGCGGCCGCTTGGCGCGCCAGCTCCTCGCCCTCGGCCCCCTCCTGGACGAGGACGCCGCGCCGGGCGGCCAGCCTCACGTTGTACCTGGTCTTGGGCCGGAAGGAGCCGAGCAGCTCATCGCGGCCTTTGAGCTCGACCAGGAGCGTGGTCGCCGGCTGGACCTCGGCGGCGGGGAGAAAGCCCAGGCGGCGAAGGTCCGCGCCCAGATCCTCCTCGCCCTCGGGCTCCACTCGCAGGACGGAGGCGCGCTCGCGGCGGGCCCAGCCGGCGAGTTCCTCCAGGGCGTCGGAGGTGGGCGGCACCGGGCCACGGGGGACGTAGGCCAAGGGCCGGCCCCGGCCGCGCATCAGCACGGTGGCCATGCAAGTCTCGAGCTGCGGGCGGCCGACGCGCCAGCCCGAGCGGGACTGGACCTCCCCCCAGGCCCAGCTCTGCAGCAGCGGCGCCGGCGACGCGCCCGCCCGCAGGGCCTCGTCCCAGGCCTCCGGGCCCCCCGGCGGGGTCACCGGGGGAGGGCGGATTCGGGGGCGGGGCTCGCCTCCAGGGCGTCCAGATGGCAGGTGTCGTTGACGCGCTCGATCACGAGCCGGCCCTCGCGCCGCCCGACCACCGTCACCGACGCGTTGCCGATCACGAAGCCGAACCTGCCCCGCGCCGGCCTGCCGAGGGCGGCCGCCAGGGTGACCTGGATGACCCCCCCGTGCGTCACGACCAGGACGTCCCCGCCCGGATGGCGGGCGGCGATGCGGGCCATGGCCGCCTCGACGCGGATCCGGAAGGGCTCTGTCCCCTCGGAGCCGGGCACCACGTCCCAGTCCGGCTCCCGGCGCCACATCTCCCAGCGCCCGGGGTCCTCGGCCTCGATCTCCTCACGAGAGCGCCCCTCCCAGCCGCCCAGTCCGATCTCGCGGAGGCCGGCGTCGAGCTCGGCCGCCAGGCCCAGCGCCGCCTCCAGAGCGGCCGCCGTCTCGCGCGCGCGCCTGAGGTCGCTCGACCAGAGCCCGACCCAGCGACCGCCGGCCAGCCTCTCGGCCAGGAGCGCGGCCTGCCCGCGGCCCAGCTCCGAGAGGGGGGAGTCCGTCTGGCCCTGGATGCGACGGTCCCGGTTCCAGGCCGACTGCGCGTGGCGCACGAGGAAGAGACGGGAGGGGCTGGGAGAGGTGGATTCGGGCGCGTCGGGGGGAAGCGGCCCCGCGCCCGAATCTGTCATCCGCTTCTATACTAGCCTTTTGTCCGGGCGGCACGAATGAGCGGCTGCCAACTATCCGGAGCCAGGCTTGCAAGCGAAGGGTACGCTGGTTGAGACCAGCCTCCGTTCACTCCTCGAATCCGCTCAGACCGAGCGGGCGACCGGCACGCTCTCCGTGGAGGACGCGGACAGGGCCTGCACCCTGTACTTCCTCTTCGGACACCTGTTCCACGCCGACGACGGGGCCAGCTCTGGCGACCGCGCCGTCCTGGGCGCGCTCGGCTGGGGGGAGGGCGAGTTCAGCTTCGACGCCAAGGCCAAGCTGCCCGCCGACGAGACGGTCAGGTCCAGCATCCCGGACCTCATCCAGCTGGCCGACTCGGGACCGGGCGGGGACGAGGGCTTCACGGCCCCCACCGAGCCGGGCACGGCGGCGACCGCGACCCCGGCCGAGGAGGAGCCCCCGGCGGCCCCGGAGTTCGGCGATGCGGCGGCCTCGGCTGATGCGGCCGAGCCCGCGGAGCCCGAGGTGCCGATGGAGGCGCCGCTGCCCAGGCGGGGCGTCAAGCACCGTCCCCAGCCCCAAAACCGCGAGCCCATCCCGGTCCCCGCCGGTCAGACCATCTACGACTCCCTCAAGACCTCTTTCGTCGACTTCCCCCGCCTCGTCACCACCCTCGAGAAGGAGGGCTACACCGGCTACGTGCGCCTCCTCACCGACCAGGCCTCGGGCCTCATCTTCTTCAGGGAGGGGCAGGCCCTCGAGTGCGTCTACGACGACGGCGAGGCCAGCCTGGGCCGGGCCGCGCTGGCCGCCTTCAACGACCAGGTCGCGCGGGGCCAGGGGGTACTGGACGTCGTCGCCCTCTCGCCCGAGGTCGTCGACGGCCTCTATCAGCTGACCGCGGCCAAGCCCGTTTACACCGAGCTCTACGCCTCCTGGGTGGACTTGAAGGCGCTCCTGGGCTTCCTCAAGGACCGCGAGCTCACGGGCAGCGTGATGGTGCGGGCGCAGGCGGCCACGGGCGTCATCATCCTCACCGCGGGCGAGGTCTCGGGCTCCTACACGAGCGACTCGCGCGAGATCTCCTCCGAGGTGGGCGGGATCCTCGACCTCTGCCAGGACCGCAACGCCATGATCGAGGTCAAGGCCGCGGGCACTGCCCACGAGCCGGCGCTGGAGGCCGACGACACCCTGCGCGGCCGGCCCGCCCCGCCCCCGGCCCCGGCGCCGCACCTGGCCGGGGGCGTGGCCCCGGCTCCCC
>JBOHUY010000071.1:0-9484 GCA_050735015.1 Candidatus Dormibacterales bacterium
GCGCTGCTCTCAAGGCCACCTTTGGCGAGCGGGTCCTGATCGCCAGGTGCCGAACGCACAAGCGTCGAAATGTCCTTGAGCATCTGCCCGAGGACCAGCGCACCTTCATCGGCCGCAAGCTCGACAAGGCCTGGCAGCTGACCGACGCCGAGCAGGCCGAGCAGGAACTGCGTGCCCTGGCCCGTCAGCTCCAGGCCGACCACCCCGGCGCCGCCGCCAGCCTGCGCGAGGGCCTCGAGGAGACCCTGACTGTGACCCGACTCGGCCTCAGCCCCAGCCTGCTACGCACCTTCAAGTCGACCAACCCGATCGAGTCCATGATCTCGGTGGCCCGGACCGTGACCGGCAACGTGAAGCGCTGGCGCAACGGCGAGATGATCCTGCGCTGGACCGCGGCCGGAGTCCTGGAGGCGGAGAAGCAGTTCCGTCGGGTCAACGGCTACCGCGATCTCCAGCTGCTCCGTATCGCCCTGGCTGCCAGGGCCCAGCCGCCGCCTGCCGCCGTCACCGTAGCCTGATCCCTCGGCCGGGCAAGGTCCTGAGAGTCGAGGACGTCTCTTGCCGGGCCTCCTGGTGGCTCTCAGCGCCTCGGTTTTTGGACGCGGCGCATCAAACCGGCATCCAACGTCTCCCAGGTGCGGTCGCCGATGTAAAGACCTCGTTGCCTCGGAGGTAGGATTTGACGGTGGAGCAGGGAGGCCGCGTACGGATCCTCCTCATCGCAGACCGACCGGGCGTGAGCCGAGAGGTGGCTCGACTGCTGGTGGCGGCTGGCCTTTACGTGCAGGTCGCATCGACAATCGCCGAAGGGATCGCGGCCGTGGTTCTCGAGCGCCCGGCTTTCGTGGTGTTCGACAGTCACCTGGCTGTCAGTGAAGGACCCCACGCAGTCAGTGCTCTGCTGCGGCTGCTCGAGGTGCACAGCTTGCCAGCACTCGACTTCGCTGACCACAACGCCACGGATAGTGATGGCTTGGAGGGGGCGGGCCGACCCGCGCCCCTCCGTCCAAGACCACAGCTTCCCTCCTTGCAGGCGGAGGCAGAACTGCCCAACCAGTCAGTCGGCTAAATTCCGCGGTACGCTACCAGCGGCAGGACCGCGTGAAATTCCACGGCGACCGGGACATCCTCCTGCGGCTTCCGCCTCTCCCCCAGGGATCGCGCATGCTCTGTGTGACCGGGCACGTGGCCGACGGCTTGGGTCCTCCGGGGCTCCCTACCTGGATCCTGAGAAGGTCGGAGATCGAGGGCCCGGACGGATGAGGCGGCCGAAAAAGGGGGACGCCGCCCAGCTCCGCCACCACCCCGGCTCACTGTACCCGCCGAGGACGGCGCTGACCCGGCCCCTCGCCGGCAGCCAGGGCCTCGAGGGTTTCGGGTGACGCCAGCCGCTCCACCTGCCGCAGATCGCCCAGCCGCTCGAGCTCGGCCAGGGCACCCTGCAGCGATGGCGTGTCGCCGGACACCAGCGCCCACTCTGCTCTCGCGCGGGCGGCGTAGGGCGCCGCGCCCATCCGCTCGAAGAGCATTCTCGCCTCGTTCAGCTGCTCGGCGTCCCGCCCCGCCACGCCGAGGCTGCGGCGGCCTTGGGCTTCCAGGACCGGGTATCCCCGTCGTGCGGCGAACTCCACGATCGTCCCGACCGAGCCCCTGTCCGGAACCCAGCCGCGGTCGAGGAGAAAGGCAAGGGCTCGTTCCGTGTGCTCGATCTCCCAGGAGTGGGTGGCTCTGAACCCTCTGACCGTCGCGACCTCGAGCGCCTCCAGGTCCCCCCCCGCGAACGGCTTCCCGATCCTCTGGTGATGGGCATCCGGGAAGGCGGCGCAGATCTCGCGGATGGCGTCTCGGCTCCGCTCCGCCCGGTCCTCGTCGCCGCACGCCCAGGCGACGTCCAGTGCGGAGATGAATCCGCGCAGGGCGTAGCTGGCCGAAATCCGTCCGCTCGCCCTCCACAGCTCGTAGGCACGATCGCCGAGCGCGAGGACCTCGGGCCAAGCCCCGAGCAGCGTGAGGGCGTAGAGCCGCCAGGCCATCAGGTGGAGCACCCAGGATGGAATCTGGCCGGGCTGGACCGTGGCGAGCCCCGCCGCCGCCGCCCTCTCCGACTCCCGGAGCTCGCCGAGGATCGCATGGCCCCAAGCGACCATGCTCTGGGCGTCCATGCGCTCGGTCAGGCTGATGCGATCCCCGAAGGAGAGCCGCTCCCGCGCGCGGTCCAGTGACTCCCGCCAGCGCCCGCGCATCAAGGCGCAGGCCGAGAGCGCGTCCAGGGCGGCGCTGCAGAGATCGGCGTCCTGGAGGCGACGGGCGAGCTCGAGGCCGGTTTCGGCGGCCGTGACGGCGGCGTCAACGGCCTCAGGCGGCGACACCTCGAGCAGCTCCAGCCAGAAGGGAAAGAAGGCGTCCGCGATCAGGAAGCGGGCCACCGCGCTCTCATCCTTCACCTGCGTGCACAGCTCGCGGCCCTGGGAGCGCAACTCCTCCATCTGCTCGAGGGAGAGCCGGCCCCCCACGGAGCCCTGGAATCGCGTGTGGACCTCGAGGAGCTTCGCCAGCACGCGCAGACGCTGCTCCGGGGGCCTGCCGGTCTTGCAGAGATCGAGTGCCCGGGAATACGCGTCGGGGGTGGCATTGCCTCCCTCGTTGAGGTCGCCGAGGCGCTCATAGAGCTCCGGCAGCAGGTCGGGGCTCGCCAGCTCGATGGCCTCCCGCAGGTGGCGCGCGGCCTCCAGCGACGCGGCGCCCCCCCACGCCACCTCTGAGGCGAGCGTGAGCCAGCGCACGGCATTCTGTCGCACCTCAGTGGCGGCGCGATCGCGCCCGAATGCCGAGCCGAGGCTCGCCGCCTCCCGATAGTGATAGGCGATCAGCTCCGCCAGCGCCTCCTGCCTGCGCTCGGACGTCGACTCCAGCCAACGGCCGGCGGCGGCGTGAAGTCGAGCACGCTCAGCGCGGGGCAGCGTCTGGTAGGCGACCTCTCTGATCAGGATGTGCCGGAATGTGAACGCCCGGCCTTGGGAGGGGCGGATCAGCTGCCGGGCCGCCAGGGACTCGCAGAGGTGCTGCGCCTCCTCGGCGGTGTCCTCGAGGGCGGCGAGTCCGGCGAGCTGGAACGTGCGGCCGTGCACGGCCCCCAGCTGAAGGAGCCGGCGCTCCGCGGGGGGCAGGCTGTCCAGCCTCGCCAGCACGGTGCCGTGGATGGTGTCTGGAAGCGCCAGCAGGGCGCGCTCGACCGCACCCTTGGTGGGCGGCGATCCAGCCACCTCCATCACCGAGCGGACGAGCTCCACGGCATAGAAGGGGTTGCCCTCGGCCCGCTCGGCGATCGGGTCGACGACCTCAGACGGGGCGCCCGCCATCATGTAGCTGACGATCTCGCGCACCGCGCTCTCGGGGAGCGCCTCCAGGGAGAGGGCTACGTAGCTGTGGCGCCCGCCCCCCCAGGCAGGCCTCCGGTCCAGCAGCTCGGGCCTGGTGAGAGCGATCATCATGATCGGGGCGTCGCCCCGCGGCTGCATCACGAACTCGACGAGGTCGAGCAGGCTGTCGCTCGACCAGTGGAGGTCTTCGAACACCACCACCAGGGGCCTCTGCCTGGCGGCCGCCTCCATGACCGTCCTCCAAGCGACGAGAAGGCTGGAGCGGTCCGTCACCTCCGCCTCTCCAGCCCCGATCGTGGCCGTGATGACGGCGGCGACCTCCGCCGGTTCGTCGATCGAAAGCCCCTCCAGCCAGCGGCGGAGCTCGGTCCGCACGATCTCGGGCTCGGTGTCGTCGTCCAGTCCCAAGGAGCGCAGGAGGGCTATGCGGACGGGCCAATAGGTCAGCCGCTGGCCGTAGGGAAGGCACTGCGCCCTGGCCACCGCTGCGCTCTCGGCCAGGCCTGGCAGCCGGTCCAGGAACTCCTCCAGCAACCGCGTCTTGCCGGTCCCCGCCGGTCCGATCAGGCTCACCATGTAGGGGCGCTTCTCGCGAAAGCATCGGCGGCAGATCAGCTCCAACTGCTCCAGGTCAGCCTCCCGCCCGAACAGCGGCAGCTTGAGCGGCGGTAGCGGTTGGGGGTGGCGGCCGGTCAGCTCGCAGGCGGTAAGCGGAGCGGTCCTGCCTTTGACCTCGAGAGTGACCGGCTGGCCGAAGCTGAATCCAGGGCCGGCGGCAGCCGTCGTGCGCAGCGTGCAGAGGACCGCGCCCACCTCCGCCGCCTGCTGGAGGCGGGCAGCGACATTGACGGTGTCACCGGTGACGAGGAAGTCCGCCGTCCCCGTGCCCGTCGCTGCAACGACCTCACCGGTGCTGATGCCGAAGCGGCCCTGGAGATGGCCGCCGAGGCCCTCGTCGACCGCCAGGCGGTCGCGGATCTCGAGCGCCGCCGACAGGGCACGGGCAGGGTCGTCACCGTGGGCGCGGGGCAGGCCGAAGACGGCCATGACGGCATCGCCGATGAACTTCTCGACCGTCCCCCCGTAGGCCTCGACCGCCGCCCGTGCGAGCTCGTAGTAGCGCCCCAGGAGCGCGCGGACGTCTTCAGCATCAAGCGATTCACCCAGCGCCGTGGAGCCGGCGACGTCGGCGAAGAGGACGGTCACGATCCTGCGCTCCTCTGCCATTGGCGAGGCGTCTAGCGTAGCTGCGGGCGCTTGCTCGGGACAGTGAGCGGCGCCGGCTCACCGGCTCCGGCCGCCGCCGTGGGGCCGCCAAGGCGGCGAGCTGACCGCCCGCACCTCTCCCAGACCGGCTACATCTCCCTCACCACGGCGGCCGGGGGCCGCTGTAAGACCCGCAAGCTGCTCCTCGTCGAGCTCCGCGATCGGGTCGTCATGCGTCCGCGCCGGAGCAGCCTTCCGATGGCCTGGAGAGCAGCGCCGGGGCCGCGGCCGCTCCAGGGCCCAGACGGTCGCTGCTGGAGGCCGCGGGCGCCCACCTGATGGCGGTGTAGGAGAGGTAATGGATCACGACCGGCCCGACTGTTGTGACCTCCTTTGGGCCAGGGCCGCCGCCCGCTTATTCACACGGCCACTTCCGGCGCAGGTTGCGCAGCCGTGCGGGCGGGCCTGGGCAGGGCTTCGGCACCCGTTCGGTCTAATTCGGATCGACGCGCGCCGAACTCAGCAAAGATGAGCCCGGAGCCCACGCCCGGATTCGAACCGGGGACCTTTTCCTTACCAAGGAAATGCTCTGCCGACTGAGCTACGTGGGCGCCTGAACCGGCCTCCGATTCTACCCGCAGGGGTGGTTTCCGAATACGAACCGAACCCCCTGAGGAGCATCGGCGCATCGGCCGGGCACGGCCCCGGAACCTGGCCGGAAATGGCCGTGTTAAGGGGCTTGCGGCTGCCCCTCGCCCAGGAGGTCAGAAAAATGAGGGCCGGATCCCGACCGTGCGTGGCGTCAAATGCCGCGCCTCGAGGTCCTCAGCTGAGACCAACCGAGCGGGGTAGTCAGACGACGCTGCCCGTCGGCTCATCAGGGCTCACGCAGCAAGGGAGTGACGGTTATGCCGACCAGCAAACCCTCCGGGCCCAGGAGTCTGGTGACGGTCTGTCCCCACGGCTCGGTTCGCACCCTGACCAGGAGGCGGTAGCCCTTCTCCTCGAGCTCACGCGTCGCCGCCTCGATGTCTTCGACGTCGAACTCGATCCATGCCTGCGGCCTGATCGCGTCAGGTGGCCATGTCTCCTCTCCGAAGCATGCTTGCGCCGCCTGCGAGAGCGGCCAGACCGCCAGGTGCTTGACCCCCTCGACCGCCGCCGTGTAGAGGTAGTCGCCGTCCTCCTGGAACGGGAGCCCAAGCGCGCCCTGGTAGAGGTCACGCGACTGCGCCACGTCCGGTGCGATGGGCCCGAAGCCGGCCACGAAGAGAACCTTCATCCGCGCATCCTCCTTGAGATCCCGGCGGCCCGGACCTGACCGCTCCCAAGCGTAGGGGGGGAGCGGTCCGCCCCGCAGTGGTGGGCCTGCCCCGCGCCCCGGCGACCACGAGCCTATTCGGTCTTCGCCCGCCCGAAGAGCCGCCGCAGCTCGTCCTTGGCCGCCTCCAAGCACTCGCGACGCTCGCGGGGGAGAGTCCTCCCGGCCCTGTTGATGTAGAAGGTCAGCATCGACATCGCCGAGCGGTAGGGATCGCTCTTGCGGCGTCGGCTCGCCTCCGCCGAGCGCTTCAGCGAGAGCGCGATGGCGCGGGGGTCGTCCTTGCTGAAGACACCCTCCTCGAGGTCAAGGGCATCGCTCTTCCTCGTGACCTCGCCCGACCAGCGTCTCCCTGCCATCACGTTCAGTGTGGACGCAGCGGCGGGAAGGTGCCCCGCCTCCTCGGCCGCCCTCCTACAGGTCGAGGCCGCGGAGGCCATGTATCCCCAGCGAGAAGGAGATCTCGCCGCCGTGGTGCATGTCGTGCTCGGCCACGTGCCAAAGGATCCACTGGCGTGGGTGGCGATGGCGCTCGCCGGAGGGGTTCGGAACCGGCCGCTGGAACACCTCGTCGAGATCGACGGACGTCCATCGCCGCAGGGCGTCCTCCATCATCGCCCAGGTCGCCCTCAGCCCCTCCACGATCTCGCCGGCGGGACGCTCCGCTGGCGGATCCCCCTCATCCCATTCCTGGATGGCCTCGAATTCCGGCCCACCCTCACGCATCCAGCCGTAGAACCACCACGCCCTCGTCGCGACGACGTGCAGGCCGAGCATCCCGATCGACCAGAGATGAGGCGCCGCCTTGAGACGCAGCTCCTCGGCGGAAAGCGGTGAGAGCGCGTCGACGAGGCGCTGCTGATAGGCGTCCCAGCCCTTGTAAAAGGGCGCCACCTCATGCGCCGGGCCCGCCGCCACCCGCCGATCCTACTACCGAGCCGGCGGTCCTCCTCAGCCGGACTCCACCCGCCCCACGTCGGTCAGGATCTCGGCCCGCCCCCTCACCTTGATGGCGGCGGTGAGGTCGGTGAACTGGGCCACCATCACCTCGCCCGAGTCCAGGCGCTCCGAGTGATGGGAGCGGGTGTCGGGCCCCCGCGTCAGGCCCATGATGACGACTCCGTCCTCCAGCGCCTTGACCACGATGTATCCGCCGCGGCCCTCCGGAGCGCGCCGCGAGGACTCAACGCTCATGCCCACCTCTTCTGTGGCCGTTCCCGTTCCCGTTCGGGCTCGCCCTGACCCGCACCGTCTCGAGCCGGGTCGCCTCACTGCCGAGGGCGGCGTCGAGCTCCGCCTTGACGGTCGGGCCGGCGGCGACATGGTAGCGCTCGCCCGCCGAGACGGTGACCTCCCTCTCCCCCACCCGGATGTGGAGGAAGACCTCGTCCGGCCCGGGATGTCGCGAGATGACCTGGAGGACGGCGTCGAGCGCGTCCGAGTCCTCACCCTCGAGCTCGACGTGGACCTTCTGGCGCCTCGCCACCGGGGCGCACTCGGGGTCGTCCCACGCCCAGACGGCCTCCGCCACCAGCGAGGCCCTCTCGACCACCTCGAGCGCCTCCAGGTCCTCCTCGCCCACCTCCTGCGGAGGGGCGTTGCGCGTGTTGCCGGCCCGGGCGTCGACCTTCCCGGCCACGACTACGATGCTCTCCGGCTGCATCACCTGCTGGTACTGCGCGTACGGACGTGGGAAGAGGACGACCTCGATGGTGCCGGTCAGGTCCTCAAGCTCGGCCCAGGCCATGATCTGGCCCTTGCGGGTCACCACCCGGCGGACCTCTCGCACGAGCCCGCCGACCCTGATCTCGGCTTCCTGGATCTCGGAGGTGACCTCCACGGCCTGGGCGTCCGTCAGCCGGGCCAGCTCGGCGGCCACCTGGCGGAGCGGGTGGTCGCTCAGGTAGACGCCCAGCAGCTCTTTCTCCCACCTCAGCTTCTCGTCGGGTGGGAGCGGCTCGGCGTCTCTCAGCAGGCCCGTCCCGTCCTCGGGGGCGACGCCGCCCCCGACCAGGTCCAGCAGCGAGGTCTGGCCGGACTCGGCGTCGCGGCGGGCCTGTTCGGCGGCGTCGCAGGTCGGCCCCAGGCTGGCGACAAGCTGGGCCCTCTCGCCCAGCTTGTCGCAGGCACCCGAGCGCACCAGGGACTCGAGCACCCGGCGATTCACGTCCTGGAGGCCGGCCACCCGCTTGCAGAGGTCCCACAGCGACGTGAACGGCCCATCCGCGTCGCGCTCGGCCACCATCAGCTCCACGGCCTTGGCGCCCACATTCTTGACTGCGGCCAGGCCGAACCGGATCCGCCCGTCCGCGATCGTGAAGTCCTCGCGAGAGGCGTTGACGTCCGGAGGCAGGACGTCGATCCCCCTCGCGCGGCAGTCGACGATGGCCGCCGCCACCCGGTCGGCGCTGCCCTGCATGTGGATCAGGAGCGAGGTCATGTACTCGAGGGGTCTGTTGGCCTTCAAGTAGGCCGTCTGGTAGCTGACGACCGCGTAGGCGGCCGCGTGCGCACGGTTGAAGGCGTACTCGGCGAACTTGGTGATGGCCTCGAAGAGCTCCACCGCCGTCTCCGGGGGGATCTCGTTGGCGAGGGCGCCGGAGATGAACTTCTCGCGCTCCTGGGCCATCTTGACCTTGTCCTTCTTGCCCATGGCGGCGCGCAGGATGTCGGCCTCGCTCATGGAGAATCCGCACAGCTCGCGGGCCGTCACCATGACCTGCTCCTGGTAGATCATGACCCCGTAGGTGTCCCGCAGGATGGGCTCGAGGCGCGGGTGCACGTACGTGATCGGTTCCCGGCCCTGCTTACGCGCGATGTAGGCGGGGATGTTGACCATGGGGCCGGGCCGGAAGAGGGCGACGGCGGCGGTCAGGTCCTCGAATGACCTGCACTTCATCTCCGTCAGCATCCGGCGCATGCCGGCGCCGTCGAGCTGGAACACCCCGTGCGTGTCGCCAGCCGAGACGAGCTCGTAGGTGGCAGCGTCGTCGAGCGGCAGGCGGTCGAGGTCCACCTCCTCCCCGCGCCTCTCCTTCAGCAGCCGAAGGCAGGTGCTGATGATGTCGAGGTTCTGCAGTCCCAGGAAGTCCATCTTCAGGAGCCCGATCTCCTGCACCGCCTTCATGTCGTACTGCGTGATCACGCTCTCCCGACCCGGGCCGTACTGCAGCGGGGAATGCCTGACCAGGGGCTCGGGGGCGATGACGACGCCCGCCGCGTGCGTGCTGACGTTGCGAGAGACGCCCTCCAGGGCGCGCGCCACGTCCACCAGCCGCCTTGTGCCCTCGTCGGCCTCGTACGCTTCCTTGAACTCGGGTACCTCTTTGACGGCGTCCTCCAGGGCTGTGGAGCGGCCCTGGTAGACGGGCACGAGCTTGGCCAGCCTGTCGCACTCGCGGAGGGGCACCTCGAGCACCCTCCCCACGTCGCGGATGGCCGCCTTGGAGGCCATCGTGGTGAAGGTGACGATCTGGGCGACCCGGTCCGCGCCGTACTTCTCGGTCACGTACCGGATCACCTTCTCGCGCCCCTCCACCGAGAAGTCGCAGTCGATGTCGGGCATGCTGACCCGGTC